>DAOTUA010000140.1:0-19556 GCA_034437355.1 Anaerolineae bacterium
GTTTCGCCGTGTAACTCAGATTCTTTCATCGCGTTACCCATCGCCCAGAGGGTCGGTGCCCACAGCCCGACAAAGATACCGAAGCGTTCGGCATGGGCGCGGTCTTCACTTTCACGGTTGGTCAGGAACCAAATTGCGATACTACCAATAATGGATGCAAAAGTCGCCAAGTACATTGTATCCGAGGTTAGGCCAAAGTTGCGAATGAGTTTGATCATGTTGTATATGCCCTTGATTTGGTTAGTTTACTTATATTTTTTAATTGTACATAACTAACTTTAAGCTGAGTCACATATCCTGTAAGTGTGACATGAACAATCAGTGAAAGTACCGTAAATAACTGGTGCATTACGCTTCGCTCGGTTTGGAGGCGGGGCGGCGCGTGATGTCTGCCAGGCTCACGCCGATGCCCAGCAAGCCCCATGTCCCGGCGATGATGTAGCTGGTGATCGTCAGCCCATGGATCAAGAAACCCAGCGCAGTCGCCAGCACATCGTTAACCCCAAACGCCACCCCAGCCACGATCACCGCAGCCTGGAACGGCCCGACCGCCGCGACGGTCACCGGGACGGCGACGGCAAAGGCTGCCAGCGCAATACACATCGTTGTAAATGACAAAGCCGTCGCGGAGATGCCAAGCGACACTTGCCCGGTGTAAAACGTCCCCCAAGAGCAAAACCACGCGATCAAGGTCCAGATCACCGCGTCGATAAAACGGCGACGGTTGGTCAACGGCTTCAGGCCGTCTAGCATCTGATCCAGTAGCCTTTCTAACGGGAAGCGTTGTAGCAGCCGCACACGCTGTTGGATACCGAGCAGCAGCCGTCGGGTAAAGGCCGGGTAGCGCCCTAGCACCAGCAACACCACAAACGCGATGATCGCTAACACACTGAAAGTTGTAATCGATTGGGCAACCGACGGCGGGATGTCTTGGGCGCGGGGGGCCACCACTGCGAGCATAGCTAACACCAGGATCAGGTCTAGCAGCCGTTCGACAACCGCGCTGCTGGCAGTTGTCACAATTGGGATGTCCTCACGAGTCGCCAGCACCACCCGCGCCACCTCCCCCATACGCAAAGGTAGCACGTTCACAAACTGCATAATCCCGACGATGTAAAAGGCGTGGCGGACACTCACCCGATCATCGACCAACCCGCGCCAGCGCACCCCACGCGCATAAATCCCTGCCATGCCCAAGCCCAACGTGACCACCACCCATACGATATTAGCGTGGGCGATACTATCGGTCACCTGCGCGATGGGGACATCACGCAGCGACAACCACAAAAAGACGCCACTCACGATCACACTGGCGATAATCGCCCCGGCTCGCTTCCACATACGCCATCTCCTGATGTTTGTTTGTCAATGCAGCGGGCTTTATGCTCTGTACATTCTATATGAAATTCAAAATGCGTAAGGTTTGGTGGGGTTTCATCCCACACCCCACCCCTTTTTCCAGAAAAAGTGGACAAAAAGCGTCCATTCTGATTGAAAACAACCCCCACATCAAGCGTACTTTACAAACATATCGGAACGCCGCGCTTTAATCTTCGGAGAGTTCCCCAAACATATGATTACCCGGTACGTGGCGGGCGTTACTCTGGAAAAACTCGTCTACCGCGTGGATCATCTCATCCAGCGATAAGATATTGCTATTGTCGGTGTCGATGTGGTCGAAGGCGCGTTCGGCCTCTTCATCACTGTTGCCAAAAATGCGAAACCACATTTTGTAATCCTCGCGGGTGATCTGCCCGTCGCCGTTGGTATCGACTGCGTTTAAGAGTGTCATCATCAATTCCATCGCGTGGATGCGATAAGCGGATTGGTTGTTGACGACGTAATCACAGTAGGCCAACCAATCCGGCAGATAGACGTTTTGGTTATCGTTGTCTTGCGCAAATTTTTCGACCTGTGCCCAATTGGTCATCACGGTGTTGTAGGTGCTGGCAAAATCGGTTGAGCCTTTCTGCCACCCGCGTTCGTTCGCAATCCGAGTGACGATGGTTTCATAATCGGCTTTGTCTAGGTAACCGTTATGGTTCAGGTCCCAGAAGTGGAATAACCGGGTCATTTTCGCTTTTTGTAGGTCTGTTAACATTTCAATCTATCCCCTTAGGTACTCTTGGCGATGAAACTGCCCTCATCATACCAACAAAGGCGGCAAGCTGCACAGTCGGGCGGTTGTGTTGTGCTGTTGTCGTTTATTTCGGCGGGAGCGCCCGTGCGTTTTCCGCATCCCAGATGACATGGCACCCCTGCCCGGCTTGCATCGACACATCGTACCCCGCGCCATGGTTCTGCATCCGCACAATCAACTCGGTTTGATCGGCAATGCGCACGGTATAGCGTGTGTCCGTCCCAATATAGACGGCTTGCACGATCTCGCCGCTAAGTAAATTCATGTTCTTCTCGGTCCGCACCGATTGCAGCGCATTGTCCACATGGACTTCGGCCCGCCCCGCCCCACGGACCACGCCACGCTCCGGCAAGAGGTCGATCCGTTCCGGGCGCAGTGCCACCGATACGTCAGCACCAACCGCGAGCGCATCATCACTTAGCACCGCCTCCACCAGGGACCCATCGGCCACTTTGACTTTGCATAAGCGCCCCTGTGGGATTTCTTCGCCGTCAATTTCGATGTACTCGGTAATCGTGGTTAACTTTTCGACCAACACCCCGTCGATGAAATTGGTCTCTCCGATGAAATCTGCCACAAACCGATTGACCGGGGCCTCATAGATTTGTGTGGGCGTGCCCACCTGTTGTACTTTGCCATCACTTAACACCGCGATCCGATCGGCCATGGTCAGGGCTTCTTCCTGGTCGTGGGTGACGAACACAAACGTTATGCCTAAGCGCGATTGCATCTCTTTGAGTTCAAACTGCATCGCCTTACGCAGCTTGAGGTCTAGTGCGCCGAGGGGTTCATCCAATAGCAGCACCGCCGGTTCGTTGATCAGCGCCCGTGCCAGCGCGACGCGCTGCTGTTGCCCGCCGGACATCTCATTCGGTTTGCGATTAGCGACCTGCGGCAACTGTACCAAGTCTAAAGCCCGTTGCGCTTGTTGGTCGGCCTCACGCTTGTTCACGCCAGACATTTGCAGCCCGAAAGCGACATTTTGTAAGGCCGTCATATGTGGGAACAGCGCGTAATCCTGGAATACTGTATTGACCGGGCGATGAAACGGTGGGACGCCCTGCATCGCCTGCCCCCGGATCAAGATTTCGCCCTGGGTCGGTTGTTCAAACCCGGCGATCATCCGTAGCGTGGTTGTCTTGCCGCAGCCGGACGGCCCCAACAATGCGAAGAACTCGCCGCCAGGGATTTCTAACGAGAGATCATCAACCGCCAACACACTGCCGAATTGTTTGGTGACGTGATTCAGTTGAACATCAGGATATTGCCCCATAAGATTTCGCCTTTATTTCATCAGTCGATGGTATACGGAACACAAATGAGCATACCGAAAAACCGCCATCCCCGCTAGATTTTGGATATTGCGACCAGGGTAATCGCATCAAATTTTTCTAGTGGCATAGAGGTGAAACCCTACGATATTCTAATCTCTACCTGAGTCGTTAAAAAGATTGACCAAAACTTACCTTTTTAGCGCAGAGCGCCAAAAACTACGGGTTAAGGATTGCTAAATCCTTATGGGGGTAGTGGGGGCAAAGCCCTAATATTGGGGGAATGGCTAGCTTGGGTTAAGCCTACGCTCAGGCGGAGTCGATACTCTAAACGCTAAAGATAACTGAAACGAAAGATCAATCATGCGGCATCAACGTTTTATTCTTTTGTTTGCACTTCTCTTGTTGGTGGTTCCGTTCGCGGTCTACAACGCTCAGACCACCCCAAGCCCCGACGCGGACACCGCCGCCGCCGAACTAGGCGGCATCCCATGGCTAGCGTTAGATCGGGCCGAGATCGGGGAGAACGACGAGGGCGACCCGGTATTCATGGTTTATTACATCTCAAATGAGTTCGATATGGTCGCTTATCGTGCCGAAATGCTAGAGGTATTCCGGCAAGTGGGGACGCTCTCTGTAGCATTACCGGCTACCGTCACGCTGATCCCCGTGGCGGATATGGGCTTTGGGTTGGAAGGCATCGAGGCGGCAACGATTGATACCGCCACGCTACAGGACTTTGCCAAGGGCGACATGACCCGCACGGCGTTCTTAGAGCAATTGGACATCGAACCGTTAGAGCATGGTTCATCTGACAGCGATAGACGGCCCGCCTAGTTAGTCACCCGGCAAGAACCGATCCTGCTCGTCCCGTAAAATTTGATCGGCGCGTTCAAAATCATCATGTGTGCCCACATCCAACCAATACCCGTCAAACGGATAGGTCATCACGCTTGCGCCGTCGCTAATCAGTTGTTGGACCAACTCCGGTAGGTCTAGCCAGCCCGCCGGGGGCACATAAGCCAGTGTAGACGGCGCGTAGATATACACCCCCATACTGACCGGGAACGTCAGGTGTGGCTTCTCGCGGTAAGCCGTCACCAGGCCGCGCTCATCCACGTCTAACACACCAAGTTTGATCTGTTGGGTGGCGGGGTAGCGGCCTATCGTCAGGGCGGGTTGATGTTGACGATGAAAGGCCATCAGCGCCCCGTAATCAATATCACTGATGAGATCGCCGTTCATGACCAAAAACGGTCCGTCGTCCCCCAGCCCGGGGATGCTGCTCAGGCCGCCAGCGGTGCCCATGAGTTGTGCTTGCGGCTCGTGGTGTAAACGGACATGGGCTGGTAGCCGGCCTGCGAGTTGGGGCAGGTAGGCGGCGATCTTATCGCTGCGATAGTGCGAGGTCACGGTGATGTCAGCGAACCCGTAGTGGGCAAGCTGGCGCGTGAGCGTTTCTAGGATAGGCCGCCCACCGAGCGTTAACATCGGTTTGGGCGTATCTAGCGTGAGGGGGCGCAGGCGGGTTCCCTTACCTGCTGCTAAAACAACAGCTTTCATGGGTTAGTGGGTTGCCTCCGGGTGTGTGTTGGACAAGATCGGTTGTGTCATGCCTGGATATGAACCCGTTTTAGCCGCATGATCGGGATCGTGGCTTCTGTGTCGGTCCCCTCGTCTACCAAGACGCCGCCCCGGTTCACATCCACAAAGGTATAGAAGGCTTTCACCTTTTCGTTGAATTGCTGGGTGAGGTGGTCGAGCAGCTTTTCGTCCTCCGTGACGTAAGTCAGTACGATGAACGTATCTTCCAGGATGCCGACAAAATCGTTGTCTGTGCCGTAAGTGCTGAGTTCCTCGCGGATTGTCTTGGCGGCAAATGCCATGACCTGATCGGCAGACATAAACCCATAGACATCACGGAACGCCTCGAAGCCTTGAATCTGAAAATAGTAGATGTGGTGTGGGTCGCCTAGCCGTTGGGCACTGTCGATCTCATCCTCGACCATCGGGCCAGTGGGTAGCCCGGTGCGGCGCTCGTGCAGGCTTTCGCGGGTGGCCCGTTCAATCGAGCGTTGCGCCCGTAAGCGCAATTCATCGACATCGAACGGTTTGGGGATGTAGTCGTCGGCCCCAAGTTCTAGCCCCTCGACCGTATCCGCCCGCCCGTCCTTCTGGGTGAGAAAGATAACCGGGATATGCTTGGTTAGGGAGGTGCTGCGCAGGTCGGCACATACTTCATACCCGTTCATCTCCGGCAGCATCACATCGAGCAAGATCAGGTTCGGGAACTTGCGCCGGGCTAGTTCGATCCCGTCGGGGCCGTTATCGGCGTGGTCCACCTCGTAGTCGTGCGATTGAAAGTACATTAGCAGCATTTCGGCGACATCGTAATCATCTTCGATGATGAGCAGGCGCTTAGTAGACATCAGCTTCCTCCGGGGTTACTGGCTGTTATCGAGTACGGCGCTAACCTTGAACTGATTGGCCTCCGCATTGGCAGCGTTGCGCGTCACCTTTTCTGGCGGGAGTGTCTCGCCGGGAGTATCGTCGCGCATCACATTCTGTATGGGCAAGACGGAAGCCGTCGGTGGCACGTCGGAAATATCCACCTTGGAAAGTTTATCGACATATTCCAGTATTTTGTTAAGCTGTTTGGTGTAGTCGTTGGCTTCATCGTCAGACAGATCGAGCTTGGCAAGTTCGGCAACAGCCTTCACTTCTTGGATCGTGATCGCCATCGGGTTTCCTTTCGTTGCTATCCTTGCGGCAATTGTCTTACTATTATATCGGATTCGAGCGCAAAGACTATCATATGCTCGCGCTAGTTTAGGGCTTTTGCAAAGTGACATCGCTCGTCATTGGGCGCGGCCTAAACCCGTCACTTTTTGGGAAAAGTGAACAAAAACTTTCCGTTTCGGACGCCAGGCGTCCGAAAACATGGGTTCAAAGGGTGAAAACCCTTTACAGGGGTGCGGAGACAGCCTCCTCGCGCTGTGAAAACTCGGCTTTGTAATCACCCTCTACCTATCCGCTGATAATCAGAGCGTATACAATTTGAATTCAGTTATCCCACAACCCAACCGGAACTTATGCGCGTCGAACATCTATCCCTCACCAACTTCCGCAATTATGCTCACCTGGAATTGCCTATTCCCAATCAGACAATTTTGATTCATGGCGAGAACGCCCAGGGCAAAACCAGCTTGCTAGAGGCGTTTTACTACCTGGCAACGGCCCGGTCGCCGTATACATCGCTAGATCGGCAGTTGATCCACTGGCGAACGGAAGACGATACCGTACCCTTTGCGCGGGTCGCGGCAGACATCGCCACCCATACGCAGCCGTTCTGCCGGGTAGACATTACGATTATGCTGGACAAAACCGGGGGTGGGGCGCGTTTTAAAAAAGTGATCCGCGTCAACGGCAACGACAAGCGCATAGTCGATATTGTCGGGTTACTGAACGTGGTCCTGTTTTTACCGCAAGATTTACGGCTGATCGAAGGTTCGCCTTCCGACCGGCGGCGTTATATGGACGATACGCTCTCGCAGATGGACGCGGCCTACCTGGAGGCGCTCGGCACTTATGAGAAGGCGCTGCCGCAACGCAACGCGCTACTGCGCAATATCGCCAAGGGACGCGCCACCCGTAAAGAACTCCCCTACTGGGATGAGCAACTGATCGAAGCCGGATCGGTTGTGATCGCCGGGCGGCAACGCCTGTTACGCGAGCTAGAATACCACGCGCAGCTTATCCATGCCGACCTGACGAACAAAAAAGAAACGCTCACGTTACAATACCAACCGAGTTTTTCGCCGGCGGCCAACAACAACGGGCAACAATCTTTCGCTATGCTGGGGCTAGACCTGCACCGTCAGTTGACACCCGCCGAGATCGCGCCGCAGTTTGCCGCCCAACTCCAACGCGAACAAGCGGAGGCGATCCAACGCGGGTATACGTTATCCGGCCCGCACCGCGACGAGTTGCGCATGAGCATCAATGAGCGTGATGTGGGCCTATATGGTAGCCGTGGGCAAACCCGCACAACGGTTATGGCGCTCAAACTAGCCGAACTCACCTGGATGACAGATAAAATCGGAGAGACCCCGATTTTGCTACTGGATGAGGTGATCGCAGAACTAGACGCTAACCGCCGCGCCTACCTGCTGGATCGACTAGACCCTAACGCGCAAACCCTCATGACGACCACCGAACCGGATATTTTCACCGCATCGTTTTTAGAACAGGCCGAGGTGTGGCGCGTGCAGGCCGGGCAGATTGTCTCCGTATAGCTGGGAGGGGGGCGGGCCGTTGATCGAAGCACTCAGGCGGTTTTCACAGAAGTTTCACGGCTTACATACCCACAACTTCTACTAAGCATGTTATATTGGGTATCCAATTGTAATAGACGTCTGATGCGAAATAGCGGATTTCTTCTTGTCTTTCTTTCCAGTAAAAAAGTAACTGCTCAGCCTGCCCCCCACCCCGGCGCTAAAGCGCCACCCCTCCCCCACTATCGCCGCTTTAGCGGGGGAGGGAGGGGTTTAAGTGGTACATAAGAGAATGAAAATCGGCAAGCCTGTTTTCGAGAGAGTTACAATATAGGGTCGAGGGATTGCCCCGGTCATATTGATCGGGATAACACCCTAAACGCTCCGATCCGTTACGCTAAAAAGTTGACAGGCTGTGCTAACAACGCCGCCAGCAAGTCTACGCTAGCTTCAACATCCTTTATATCGACGGTTTCGCTGGTGGTATGCACATACCGGCACGGGATCGATACCGCCCCGGCGGGCACCCCGGCCTGCGAAACCTGGATGGCGGCGGCGTCGGTCTGGCCCATTGGCAACAATTCTAGCTGATAGGGGATGTCGTTGGCCTCGGCGGTATCAACCATCCAATCGCGTACAGTCGGCGGCACGATCAACCCGCGATCCTTGATCTTGATAGCGGTCCCCTGGCCCAGTTTGACGCCCATCTTCAGGTTTTTCGGTTCGTCGCCGGTGGCGGTAACATCGACAGCAAGGCCGACATGCGGGTTGACGGTATAAGCCGCCGTCCGCGCCCCACGCACACCGAGTTCTTCTTGCACAGTAAAAACGACATAGACTTCGTTTTCGGTCCCGGTTTGCTTCAGGCGGCGCAGGGTCTCAATGGCAACGGCGCATCCTATACGGTTATCTAACCCCCGCCCGACGATGCGGCTGCCGCGCTCGATGACTGGGCCAAAAAACGTCCCCGGTTGCCCCTCGCGGAAGTCGATTTCGCCGCCGTCGCTCACGTCGATGAAGAAGTGATCCAGCGATGGGACTTTAGTCCGTGAGTTGCCCCATTGGTCATGAACCCCAATAGTGCCGATAGTCCCGTCCTCGAACATCACCCGCGCCCCAAGCAGGGTCGTATGTAATAACCCGCCGATGTTCTCAAAGCGGAGGTAGCCGCTGGTGGGTTCGCGGTAGGTTGCCATAACCCCGATCTCATCCATATGAGCGGCCAACATCACCCGCTTACCACCTTGCCCCACCCGGCAGATCAGGTTGCCTAGCGGGTCGGTTGTGATCTCGTCGGTGATATTTTGAACCATGGCTTCAATCATCGCCCGGATGTGATGTTCATACCCCGATGGACCCCAGGCTTCTGCCAATTGTTTGATCAGCTTATTCATTGTGTGTCCTAAATCTTTAACGGCTCAGGCTCTTAACGGGCAGCACGCTAACGTGTCGCCTGTTTCATTCTAGCGCAAAGAGGGGGCTTTTGTCTAAACTGGGTATGGCTTCGATGCGCGGGGTAATCGCATATAGCAACAATAGCCAAAACGTGAGGTTACCCTAATTGCCTAGCTAAAGTTTTGGTCAAGTTTTTACAAAAGCTTGTGGGGGTTCGGGGGTGAAGACCCTGAGTCGTTACCTGTCAACAAAACCTACCCCCTCTTGCACGAACCAACAAGTACAGGCACAATCGCCCGTAAATTAATCTCATAACGCTAGGAATGGCTCATATGAACGTTCTGGTTACTGGTGGGGCCGGTTACATCGGCAGCCACGTTGTGCGGGCACTGATCGAAGCGGGGCATACCGTGACTGTTTTCGATAACCTGATCGCCGGCCACCGTCAGGCTGTCCACCCTGCCGCCACATTCGTTGCCGGCGACTTGCTCAACGAAACCGACCTGCACAACCTATTTGACGGGGTGAGCTTCGACGGTATTATGCACTTTGCCTCACATATCCAGGTGGGCGAGAGTATGAAACAGCCGTTCAAATACTTTCGCGATAACGTTTTTGCGATCACGTATCTGTTACAGTACGCGGTCGATGCCGGGGTGCGCCGCTTCATCCTATCATCAACCGCCAACCTGTACGATAACCCGCAGCGTATCCCCATTAGCGAAGATGAACACCTGATCCCCGGTAGCGTGTACGGCGAAACCAAACAATCCGCAGAACGCCTACTGTATTGGATGGACGAGATCTACGGGATGAAATCGGCCTGTTTGCGCTACTTTAACGCGAGTGGAGCGCACCCCTCCGGCGACATCGGAGAGGACCACAACCCGGAAACCCACCTGATCCCGCTGGTGCTACAGGTCGCGCTAGGCCAACGGGACCATATCAGCATCTTTGGCACGGACTACGACACGCCCGACGGAACCTGCATCCGCGATTATGTGCATGTGATGGATTTAGCCGACGCCCACATCCGGGCATTGGTGGCGCTGCAAGATGGCCAGAGCCGCGTCTATAACCTGGGCAGTGGGCAGGGCTATTCCGTGCGCGAGGTGATCGACACCGCCCGCGCCGTGACCGGGCACCCCATCCCCACCGTGCAAACGCCCCGCCGTCCCGGTGATCTCCCCGCACTCGTGGCGGATAGCTCGCGCATTAGAGCCGAACTCGGCTGGCAGCCGCAGTACGATTCGCTCCGTCAAATCATCGAAACGGCCTGGCGCTGGCACAGTACCCACCCACAGGGCTACACCACCAAGGAACCCTCATGACGACGATCTATATTATCCGACACGGTTATGCCGAGCCTGGCGCGGGCAAAGACGACGCGCTACGTGACCTGACGGCGGAGGGGGTGCAATACATTCGGATGACCGCCCAGATGTTAAAACGGATGTCGATCACACCGGGGCGTATCCTCTGTAGCCCCCGCAACCGCGCCCAACAAACCGCCCAGATCATCGCGGACGTATTCGACCAGCAGCCGCTAGTCCGTGAAGCGATCAATTTTCAGTTCAGCCCGGCGACGATACCGCCCCTGCTAACCGAGTTCCCTGGCGAAAACCTGATGTTTGTCGGGCATCAACCGTCAGTTAGCCATGTGATCGGGCAGATGTGCGGCGCACAGACAGCTATTGCGCCGGGGTCGGTGGCGTGTATCGATCTCGTTGACCACGGTCTGCTACAAGGCGAGCTACGCTGGCTGCTCACGCCGTCGATGGTGGCGGCGCTAAGCGGGTAAATCGGCCTGGGCCGCCGCTAGATACGCGATCACGTCCGTTTGGGTGGCGGCCTGCGCGAACTGACGCGCATCCCAGATGACACGCGGGCAGATACTCGCTTCTAGCTCATCGAACAGCAGGTCGGCTTGATGGTGAATAGCGGTAGGCGTGGCGGGGTGGGCCAGCACAAACGCCAGTATAAAGGCAGCCGGTTCGGTTCGGCCCTGCTCGATCAGGACTTCGGCCAGGGCAACGAGTTTTTCGGTTGGGGGGATCATCGTGCGAGCCTATCATCTATCATCACATAAACGTTTGTGAAATTCATCTTGGCTGACAACATATGACAAATTTTGTCCACTTGCAACTGCTCAGGGGCTTCATCCCCGAACCCCCACAAGCATAGATTATTGCCAGCAGACGCCTAGAAAGGCGTCCCATACGGATCACAGGGGTTTTGTATTGACGGGATTTTTCCCGCCCGCCGTCTAAATCCGATCACCTCGTTATTCTGTGGTCGTGCCTAGATGACAAAATGGACGCTTTTTGTCCGCTTTTTCTGAAAAAAGGGGTGGGTGTGGGGTGAAACCCCTATCCTATCTCTATTTGAGTCGTTACCGGTATTTAAAACGCAAAAGAGGCAGCCGGAGCTACCCCTCTTGGTAGTTGATAACACGGCTTAGCCGCGTATCAAGCTAAGCGACTAGGAATTCGCTTTAGTCAGCTGGGTTGTTAACGTCACCCAACTCAGTGTTGATGGTGGAGAAAACGTCACCGATAGCCGGGCCAAGCAAGGTCAAAACAGCGATAACTACCACTGCGACCAAAACCAGGATCAGCGCGTATTCCACGAGGCCCTGGCCCTTTGCACGGGGCATGCTAACCTTGGCGGTCGGCAGGCTGAGGGTCGGAAAGTACATCATCTGTAGCAGGGATGCAACGTTGAACAGTTGTTTAATGTAGCGCATAATGCCTCCTGTGTGCATATAAGTCTTGCTGCTTTATTGCAGCTTGAATACAAGATAGCACACCCCATCAACGGTGTCAAAGCAATTTGACACAAAAACGATTTTTTTTCACAAATATTTACATAACTTAACCACAGATCATAGTTTAGCTATTATCGTTACCTAAACGATCACTGGGCGGGATCGCCTCCAGGTGTTGGGTTAAGGCCTGGATCGAAGCCTGCACTGCCGGGGGCGGTTCGGTTTGATCTAGCAGTTGCGCTAGCCAGTAGCGATCATTTAAGTTGGAGGCATAAATCCCGGTCAGCGTGTGATCGGTCAGGTGGCGCAGCATATACGGGTATTCTTCCAGCAGATGATGCTTGACTGCGCCGAGCAGCGTTTCTGTTGAAGATTGCCGCCCGTCGATGGTCACCTGGGCTTGCTGGCGATGCTGTACGCCGTACCCAGCTTGATCGGCGGCCTGGTAGACTTGCTGGATGCGATCCTGAGCCGCTTCTAGCCACGGGAACAGGCGCGGGTATTGTTCCTGGGCGGGGGTAAGCGGCGTTTCTCCGCGTAGGGTCATGCGCAGGGCTTTGAAAAACGCCCGGATATATCGCCACATGGCGGGTTTCTCCATCATTTCGGTTATTTGCGTTGGCCCCGCCGCAACATCTCCCAGCCGGCGATGGCGACCACCACCACCTGCCCGACAACCGCCGCCAGCAACCACCACGGACGCCCCGAATCCCCAGGCATAAGGGCGCGTGCTGGTGTTGGGGGCGCGGGATGTGTCGGGGCTAGCCCCACCGCCGGGGCCGGGGTCGCCGTCCGCAGCAGGTCCAGCGGAGCCGCTCCGGTTGCAACCCGGCGCGGAGTTGTCGTTGGGGGTGAGGTGGCGGTCGGGGCCGGGTCGGTGTAGCGGACGGCTGGGACCAGCCCATCAGATGCGGTGGGCGTTTCGGTTGGTGGGGCATCGGTGGACGTGGGGGTGTTGGTCGGATCGCCGGGCGTGGGCGTATACGTCCCATCTTGCGGCGGCACCAAAAACACCGCCCCGATTTCCAGCGTCCGCCCGGAGGCGGCATCCATGCCGTTGATGTCCAGCATATACGGCAGATCATCCCAGGTATACCCGTACATCAACGCAATATCACCGAGCGTATCGCCCGGTTGGACCTCGTGCATAATGTTACCGTAGGCATCCGCCCCCACCACGAACGGCGGCGGTACGGCGGCAGCCCCGCCATCGGACCCGGTATTTGCCGGGCTGTTGGCGGCTATCGCCCCACTAGGGATAGACCACTGCCCGGTCGAATTACCGAACAACAACACGTAGGCGCTCCCCCACGGGCCGCCAGCGGAGCCGATGCCGATCTCGTTATAGTTGGGGCTGGTGATCCCCCGGTAATGAACCGGCGAGTTCAACCACCACGCCCACGCCACACTCGCGGAGGCGTTGGTCCCGCCGTAGATATTTTCGCTTACCCACTGCGATCCGTACCCGGCCTGTTGTGCGCGGGTACGCGGCGTAGACCCCCCCACCCCACTATGGCTGATCTTACCGTTATCGACCATCCACCGCGCATGGCGGGCGGCGGCGGCGTCTAACAGTGAATTGCGCTGGTACGGGGCCACCCCCAACGATTGCCGCAAGCCGTTGATCTGCTGGAACAGATACGCCTCATCCTGGGCGTGGGCCAGCCCCCCGGCCAACAACCATCCTCCACACAGGATCATTATAACCAAACGTTTCGTTATCATGGGGCACATTCTAGCATAGCTTCCAGCCCGCTTGAACAACGCTTCCCCGACGAGAAGCGTCACGGATGTCTAACCGATAAGTTTCCAACGACATTTAAGGCTTTTGCTTTATAATAGGCTCACAACTATCAAACACCTGGGATACCACATGATCATAAACGCGATCCTCAGTACCCTTATCGGGTATTTGCTTGGGGCGATACCCGTTGCCTACCTGGTGGCACGTTTTAAGAGCGTGAACATCTTTGAGGTTGGCAGTGGGAACATGGGCACAACCAACGTGATCCGGGCAGTGGGGCCACGGATGGGCATCTTGGTGCTGCTGCTGGATATGCTCAAGGGCATGGCGGCGATCTGGATTGCGCGGCGGCTGATGAGTGAGGCCCCGGATGTGGCAACAGTCATCGCGGCGGCGGCAGCGATCATTGGGCATAACTGGTCGATTTTCGTGCGGATGGTCACCGGGCACTTACGCGGCGGCAAGGGTGCCGCTACTGCGCTAGGAACCTTCCTGTTGATCGCGCCGTGGTATCTCATCATGGTGATGCTTATCGGGGGCGTCAGTGTGTTGATCCGCACGCGCTATATGTCGCTGGCGGTGCTGGTGATGCTGGCGATAGCGTCCCCGGCGCTGATCGTCATGTCGCTGGTGGATACGCTGCCGCTAACCCCGGTCTATCTGATTTACACGCTGTCACTAACAGGGCTGATCTTGTATCGCTTCCGTGAGAACATCAAACGGCTGTTGGCGGGCAACGAACGCCGTGTCGGGGAAAGTACCTGATGCGCCTCTGGATATTGCTACTTGCGCTGATGTGGGGCGGCCTCAGCGGGTGGCACGGGCACACCCAAGACCCACGCCCGACGCTCCCGCCGACATGGACGCCGACCTTCACGCCCACCGCCACCGATACACCCACCCCCACGCTAACGCCCACCATCACCCCCACACTTACGCGCCAACAAGCCTGCGACGCCTTTACCGTTTTAGATGTCAGCGGCGGGCAGCGGTATTATCCCTACGATAGCGCCTTTACACTTCTATTCGCCACCGAGCTAAATAATGTTACTGCCGCTTTCATAGCCGAGCATCGCATCGGGCAAGAGGGGGTGATGCTACCGGGGATCACGCGGGTGGCTACCAACGGGATCAACCTACCGATTGCCGCCTTACCCCGTCACGGGGTGTATGATTGGCGCTTACAACTGCTAGATGCGAGTGAGCGCGTGTTGTGCGAGCGTAGCGGGGTGTTTGTGGCGGGGTTCCCGGTCACAGCGACGCCCACCCCGACCTTATCCCCCAATGTTACGGTGATCACCACCACGCCGCAGGTTATTGTCGTCACCGCCACGCCGCCTGCATCCGACTAGCGACGGGCACAATACTAAGGCTATTGGTAGCTACGCAGGTTGAGATACATACAATAGTGTGGGGTGAAACTGTATGTTTTACTTTCATCGACTTTCATCAACTGCGTAGGGTTTTACCGACATCTTACCATTCCATTTTTTGTAGGGGAGTCCCTCTGTAGACTCCCGAAACACACATCGCCCAGAACGACAGGCCGACACTACGGCACGATGCCCAATAGCCAGGTGACGGCCTCATTTTCGTTTGTAAAAATTTCGCGTTCGCGGTCGATGCTGTCGGTGGTGGTGCCCTCTAAAAGCTGCGAGAACACCGACCGCGCCATACGGCTCTCGATGAGAATAGCGGTTCGTCCGGGGAGGTTTGGCCTCAACTGAGCGACAGACCGCGCCCGGAACAAAGCTCGTGGGCTAGGGATACCCCCCGCCCGCCGTAAATCCAGCATGAGGCATACGGGTTGGTCGTCGGGAAAATTGGTATAGATGGTTTGCATCTCTTCATACCACTCATCGACCGTTTCGGCGGCGGTGTTCGGGAACCGGCAAACCAGTATCCGGTCGTTAGAAACCCATTCCTGCAAGTAATGCTTTGGCATAGTCTGTCCGTCAATAGATCGCTTCTTATTCGATTATAAATGACATGCCCAGGGTTGTTAGCGAGAATTTTTCCGGTTGGCCCATCGGCTTAGGTAACAGAAGGTGGCACACCCTCTTTTACAACAGGCGTATTTAACAATTTGCCATCTCTGGCTATAATATGAGTGATATTTCACAAAGACGCCCTCACTGACGGTATAGAACTATCGCTTTTATGACATAAGGAGTGTGACGTATGGCAAAAATTGGTCTGTTTTACGGGAGCAACACCGGCAACACGGAGGCGGTCGCCTTCCAGATGAAAGAGGCGTTCGACAAAGTGCTACCCAATACCGTCGAAGTCCACAATATCGGCGCATCCACACCAGAGACCATCCTGGGGTACGACTACCTGATCTTCGGTATCCCCACCTGGAATACCGGCGAACTCCAGGACGACTGGGACGCCTTCTTGCCGAACTTCAAAGAGATGGATATGAGTGGTAGAAAGCTGGCTCTGTTTGGCCTGGGCGATCAGTTCGGGTATGGGTATAACTTCTTGGATGCGGTCGGCATCCTGGCCGATGAAGCGATGCTAGCCGGGGCGGATGTCTACGGGCTATGGGGCACGAAGGAATACGAGTACAACGAATCTAAAGCGGAAGTTGAGGAATATTTCTTAGGTTTAGGCATCGACAACGACGGCCAAGAGGACAAAACACCGGAACGCCTCCAGAAATGGGTGCAAGACATCAAACAAGAATTTGGGATGTAGTGGCATACAAAAAGGCCGCCCTTGTAGCAGTGGGGACGGCCTTTTTGCGGTCAGTTCTTACGAGGAACCGACGCACTACATCGCGTCGTAGCCAGGGCCAGACGAGAAGAAATCGTAGTTCGGCTGAATATCTGCTGTGAGGTCCACCACTTCGCCGCCTTCGGCATCTGTGGCCTCTTTGCTGTCATGATCGACGCGGGTCTGGCCGGAGACCATTTCGTATTCCGCCGGGACTTCTTCTTCAACGAAGATCGCCTCATACGGGCATTCCGGGATGCACGCGCCACAGTCGATGCACGTATCCGGGTCAATATAATACCAGGGCCATTCACTTTCTGGCTGCCCCGGTACAATGCACTCTACCGGGCAAACTTCGACACAGGCACCGTCACGCAAGCACAAGCTAGTGATGATATGAGTCATAGTGGGGGGAAGCTCCGTTATTTGATGGGATATTTATGATCTTGATATTAATTTACCAGGGTGTAATCAATATTTCTGTGACAAAAGTTGTATTTTAAACATATTATTATGTCAATTTCTCACATATCGGATCATTATTTTAACCCATGTTAAAAATATGCCACGCAATTTGAATTGCACATTCCATGGATATTGGTGTATAGATTAGGTACAGGTCTTTATTGGGCAACGACGCCCACATGACAAGATCGGTTCAATTAAACCTCAAATAAAGGAATAGCAAGTATGAAACAACGATGGATTGTGTGGGTGGGTGTCTTTTTGTTGGGGGTAATCCCGGCGACGGCCCAGGGGTATACCCCTATCTTCACGGAGCGCGACTGCCCCTTCCCGGCATTAGAACGGGTCACTTGTGGGACGCTGGTTGTCCCAGAAAACCGTGAGGCCCCATCCGCCGGGAATGTCGAGTTAGCCGTGGCGATCATCAGTGCCGCCAACGGGCAAACAGACCGGACGCCGGTCATCTACTTGGAAGGCGGGCCAGGTGGATCGGCGGTGTTGGCGGTCGAAGATTTTCTGGCGCACGATGTCGCCCAAACAAACGATCTGATCTTGATCGACCAACGCGGGACCGGGTTCAGCCAACCGAGCTTAAACTGTTATGAAATGGAGGAAGGCGACGAGGACGGCCTAAGCGCATGTTACGACCGCCTGACAAGCGAGGGAATCGACCTGAGCGCCTATAACAGCACCACCAACGCGGCGGACATCAACGACTTACGGCTGACGCTCGGCTACGACCAAGTGAACCTATGGGGTATTTCCTACGGAACCCGGCTGGGGCTGACGATCTTACGTAATCACCCGGAGGGTGTGCGGGCGGTGGCGCTAGATTCCGTTTTCCCGCCGGAGGTTAAAGCGGTGGAGCAGGTCGCGGTAGATGGACAAAATGCGTTCAATACCTTCTTTGCCGCGTGCGAGGCGGACCCGACCTGCGCCGAGGCTTACCCCGGCCTGCAAGACACCTTCTATGAGATGGTGATCCGCTTTAACGAGGACCCACCGATCTTCGAGTACGAAGACATAGACGAAAGTTACGAGCTAGAACTCTATGGCGACGACCTGCTGAACGCCATGTTCCAGACGCTTTATAACTCCGAAGCGATCCCGATGTTGCCGTATGGCATCACGTTGTTAAATGAAGCCCAGGACGACTTCGATTATACCGAAGGCTACGACATCTTATCCGGCTATTACACGCTGGCTTCTTGGGAGGGCGAATTTGAGGATTTCCCGGAAACGGTCATGGAGTCCGATCAGGTTGTGGCGTATCTGGAAGAAGTTGGGGATATTTCCGACAGTGAAGGGATGTTCACATCGGTGAACTGCGCCGAAGAGGTCGCGCTTGATAACCTGGATGTGGCGCTAGATGCCACCGACATGCTACCGGATGCGCTTTTCGGGTGGGCGCTCGATACGGTCGAAGGCGAATTTGCAACCTGTGAGACCTGGGCTGTTACGCCATCGGACCCGATAGAAGCGACCCGCGTTCAAAGCGATGTCCCCACACTGTTGATCTCCGGTGGCCTGGACCCGGTGACACCGCCAAGCTATGCAGACAGTGCGTTGCAAGGCTTACCCAACGGGCGGCATATCGTGTTCCCAGTGGGCGGGCACAGCGAAACCGGCTTGGCGGGTTGTGGCGGGAGCCTGGTAGCAGCCTTCTTTGCGGACCCATCCGCTGAGTTAGATACCCAGTGCATCCCCCAACAAATCGATTGGTATACGGACTAGCCCCCCGGCGCTAAAAGCGGGAGGGCACAGCGACCCTCCCCACGTCCACTTGACAGTTTTTGTAGGTGCTACTGACGTTTACGCAAAAAAACGGTGATTATCGGTAACTGCTCAGGGGCTTCACCCCACAATATCCTAATTTCTACCTGAGTAGTTACGATTATCGGGGTTCAGCGTGCTGAAACGTTGTGTTACTTGAATGAGATCGAAATTTCAAATGTCAACACAACTTGGCTAAACGTGACCAATGGGATGACGTCACTTACGCCCAAAAATATCCTCATCCGTAACCTGGGGCGTCCCGGCTGCGATCATATGCTCGACGACCGCCCGGTGCAGCGTAAGGTCCGGGATATTGAGAATCCGCCAGGATTTAATATGATAGATGATAAAATCCTTTTCGCGTTGGCTTTCTTCGTCTGTTAGCAGAACCCATTGATGTTTTTCGGTTGTCCACAGATAGCTATAGGCTTCAATCCGATTATCCATATGTGCCTCAATCGTTCGCTGTGATAGGTTTTCAAATATAAGACGTTCTATGTGAAATAGCGGATTTCTTCTTATCTTTATGATTTTCTCTTCTTTCTTTCCAGAAAGAAAGAAGCAAAGAAAGTGATGAAGGGGCTGTTTTTAGTCAAAATGGACACTTTTTGTTCACTTTTTCTGGAAAAAGTGTTGGGGTGTGGGGTGACACCGGGTGCATTTTGAATTTCACATAGAACGTATTAAGATAATTAGAGTCTAGCAGATGGTATCGGTATAAGTACACGATAGCGTGGACTGTATAGATTATTGCCAGCGGACGCCTAGAAAGGCGTCCCATACGTGTCACAGGAGTTTTGTAGGGACGGGATTTTTCCCGTCCGCCGTCTAAATCCAATCACCAGGTTATTCTGTGGTCGTACCATGGTATCTACGTAAGGAATAAACCAATGACAGCGAAAAGAAAAAACTGGAAGCTCGTGCAGCACATGGATCAGATCGACGACATCGTTGTTTTCTCTGGCGGGGCGTGCAATATCCGTGGTGCGGATGGCGAACTGCTACG
>DAOTUA010000141.1:0-15943 GCA_034437355.1 Anaerolineae bacterium
TATGAAATGCAAAAACCGTCTGATTTTGTAACTGCTCAGCCTGCCCCCCACCCCGGCGCTAAAGCGCCACCCCTCCCCCACTATCGCCGCTAAAGCGGCGATAGTGGGGGAGGGGTGGCGCTTTAGCGCCGGGGTGGGGGGCAGGCTGAGCAGTTACAAAATCAGACGGTTTTTGCATTTCATATGGAGCGTGGTATGCTATCTAAACAAGTTTGTTAGATGATCATCGCGCATGGCTAAAACATTTATAAACCCCAACAATACACAAGAAACGTTCGGCATTTATCAGAAATTTTTGTTGCGGGGGTACATCGGGGGTTATGTGCTTATGGTGATATTCAATTGGGCATGTTATCCCGGCTCGTATATCGGCGTATTCGGTTGGGCCATCATCTGGCCGATTTACATCCCAACGAATTTGTTGTGGCTGTGGTTGTTTGGCACCGGCATCCCGATCTGCCCAGGGCCGATTGCCGGGACACGCTAGCCCCCACCCAGCAGATACTTTGCATTTACGCCCACCTCACAAGCGCGTAAACTGTTCGCATGTGCCCGTGCCGACCTACTAGAAAGCCAATCAGACAATGAAACGCCTTACCGCCCTGTTGCTATGTTTATTCTCCCTACCGTTGATGATCACCGCCCAAGAGAATTTCCCGACAGCGGACGCGCTCAACAGCGCCGTTGTCCCCCCCCGCGATCTGATCGACCTGGCCCAACGCTTACACGGCGTGACGGATATCGCCCCACCCCCGGTAAATCCGCCACCGTTAACCATCGGGACGGTCCGCACGCTGTGGGCCGATAATTCGTTTGAGAATTACTCATTCCAGTTTGAGGCGGAATTGCTGGTCGTGGGCCAGCACATTTACATCTGGGCGGAACAAGGCGCATCGCTTCCGCTGGCGGATTTAGAACGCTTGGCTGTGGAATTTGATACGAAGGTCTATCAGCAGACACGGGCGCTGTGGGGCGAAGAAGCATCCCCCGGTGTTGATGGTGATGAGCGCGTTCATGCCGTGTTCGTCAGCAACCTGGGCGGGGGCGTGGGGGCTTACTTCGCTACCAAGCACAGCCACCCGGTCGAGGCGGTCCCGACATCTAACGAAATGGAGATGCTATTCTACAACCTGGATGCGCTGCGCTTCCTGGTTGGTACATCTACCATCACCACCATCACCGCCCACGAATTTCAGCACATGATCCGCGCCAATGTGGATAGCAATGAGGATGGCTGGATGGATGAGGGGTTTTCTACGTTTACGGAGTGGTATCTGGGCGATACCGACCTGGGTTTCATTAGCGCCTACCTGTTTGATCCGAATGTTCAGTTGAATACCTGGACGGAAACCGGCAATCGTACTGCGGACTACGGCGCGGCTCAGTTGTGGGTGACCTACCTCTATGAACGGTTTGGGGAAGATGGCTTACGGGCGTTATCTGCGGACCCAGCCAACGGGTTCTACGGGGTGGATAACCTGGCGGCCACCATCGGGACCGACGCCAACACACTCTTTGCCGATTGGGTCGTGGCAAACTACCTGGTGCGCCCAGCCCGGACAGGCAACCCGGCCTTCGGCTATAATCAGCTTGACGGCCTGCGCGGGGTCGCGACACGCAACCGGGATACGCTACCGCTAGACCTCACGCGGCAAATACGCCAGTACGCCGCCGAGTATATCCGGGTGAATGACCTGGGCGGCGCGGAAGAACTGACCGTGACCATCACCGCGCCGGGGGTGGTCGGGCTGGCCCCAACCAAGTCCCCATCGAATACGCCGCTGTGGTACTCCAACCGGGGCGATGATTCCGCGACAAATGTAACCTTCCCGGTCGATCTGACGACCATGCAAGCGCCCACGCTCCGCTTTGACCTGTGGTACGTTATAGAAAACCTGTGGGATTACGGCTACGTGATGGTATCTACCGATAACGGCGACACCTGGGATTTACTGCGAACCCCTGCGATGACCGACGACAACCCGCATTTTAACGCTTACGGCGCGGGTTATACCGGGCGCTCCGATGGTTGGCTAAGCGAACAGATCGACCTGAGCGCCTACGCCGGGCAACAGGTCTTGATCCGGTTTGAGATGATCTACGACGACGCGGTGAACCAACCGGGCATGTTCATAGATTACGTGGCGATATTGGATGAGCCGACCCAGCAGGCCGTCATCAACGACTTTTCCGACCCGGCCCAACTCACCGATTGGCAGCCCGCCGGTTGGGTTCTGACCGACAACCGCCTACCGCAATCGGTATGGGTGCAGGCCATCCAAGAGGACACCAACGGCAACGCCAGCGTCACCCGGTGGGAGCATACCGGCGGTACGACCAGCTATTCGTTAGCGGTCGCCCCATCCACCGACCGCGTGACGTTTGTGCTGTCCCCTTTCGCCCCAACCACCACCGTTCCGACCGAAATCATGTTACAAGTAACGGGTCAATAACCCCAGGCTAATCACGTTTAGATTTGTGGCGAGGCTATCGCAAAGTCGCGTTTTCGCAGCGCCCCATGATCAGCGAGGTGACTTTGCAAAAGCACCGGGGCCTAGGCGTTCGGTGTGTTGTTGGCGCGGAACCAAGCCGCCGTTTGCCGGATACCGTCATCTAGCGGGGTAGCCCCGAACCCAAAGTGCGCTTCAAACGCATCGCTAGCCACGATGAAGGGTTTCTCAAACTCATACATCATCTCTGGCATCTCGCCCAACGGCTTGATAAAGACGCCCAATACGCGAATCATCCAGGTTGGGATCACCTGGAATTGTGGGTCGGCGTCGAAGTGGGCATAGGCCCGCTGCACAAACTCGCGGGTACTGACAGTTTGCGGGTTGGGTAGATGCCACACCTGCCCGTAAGCGTCCGCATCTTCTGCCAGCGCAACCAGCCCACGCCCAATATCGGGCATGTATGTGTAGGTATGTGGCTGGTCCGGGTCGCCAAAAAGCTGTGCGGCTTGCCCGTTCGCGGCCTTGCCGAAGATCGAATCGCCGGCAGTCGAATTGTGTGTACGCGGCCCGAAAAAGTCCGAAGCACGGCCTACAACAACCCGGACGCGCTCGGCCTGGTGCGCTTGCATCAGGTCTTGGTGCATCTGTGCGCGCAGCTTGCCTTTGCGTGTGTGGGCGTTGTGGGGCAAGCTCTCATGCAGCGGTGCGCCGTCGGTGTCGCCGTACATATAAACATTTTCCATGACAACCAACTTGGCTCCGGTGGCTTCGGCAGCCGCCAGGACGCCCGCCTGCAAGCCGGGGAATAGCTCTGACCATTTGTGATAGGGCGGGTTCAGCGCGAAGTAGATGACAGCGGCCCCGGTTGCGGCGCGGGTGGCAAAATCAGGGTCGGAGGCGTCCCCGTTGATTAGCTCGACCGCCTCCGGCAGCGGCTCCGACGTGTTACCGGATCGGTTGACCAGGCGTATCTGAACCTCCCTAGTGAGCAGTTCGTCCATAATCGACAGGCCGACGGGACCGGTCCCAAAAATAACGTGTAAGGGTTGTGGTGGTGTGGTCATGATGTTGGCTCCTGTTGGCTAGTTGGCAATTTGCCATGTGCAGATGTTTAACAGTTTAAACAGCATCTCGGCAAAAAAATAGCGAGAGTGTTTCAAGCCCATCTGGTTTTAGCTGGACGGCGCACAGCGGTACAGATCGCACCGTTGGTTATGACCTGAAATACGCTACCAGCTTCAAAGCAACACACCGGAACCGGGTGTGGTCAAGGCGGCGTTAACGATACGCCAACCAGTATGCGTGATAGGGCGGCAAGGTTACGGTGGGGCCATCCAGTCCCTTTTGGCTGAGTAGATCGTAGCAACTTGTTAAACTAGGGACGGTTGCTGTTTGTGGTTGCCCTGTAACATTGAACAATAGGATCAGTGGTGGGTCGGTGACGGGGGTACGACGTAGCCCGAAAACATGCGGGTTGCCTGTAGCTAGCACCTCTTGGGCGCTGTTCGGATGAAAGGCCGCGTGTTGCCGCCGAACCTCTAACAAACGCAAGACCCCTCGGAACACCTGATCCCGCAGCGAACCGGAGGTCGATAAAGCCGCTTCTACCTCATCGACAGGTAGCTTTGCCCGATTGATCAAGCGATTGCGACCACCGGACTGCATCCCTGCCATATCACTACGAGACCCCAACAAACTGTGAATGTAAACTGCCGGAATCCCAGCCAAACCCATTGCGATAGCCTGCGTTACCAAGAAGCGTTGGGCCTGGTGCGCTAACGGCTCGTCGGGGTCGGTCACCGCGTCGATATAGCTGATATTCAACTCGTATGGGCTGCTGGTGCCATTGGGGTTTGTCCGATAAGAAACTCGACCGCCAACGCGCTCCACCTGGGCTATCATCGCGGCTAACTCATCACCGGACAAAATCCCCTCTACCGGGCGTAAACCGATGCCGTCGTGCGAAGCTGTGAAGTTAAAAAATGTCGTCCGGTCGGATGGCGTCGTCAGTGAGGCAACCCAACGCTTCAACTGCGTACAATCCCCGGATAGCATGGTATGGAACAACATAGGCGGTAAGGTGAAGTTGTAGACCAACTGTGCTTCGTTGTACCCGTTGCCAAAATACGTAACATTCTCGGTATGTGGGACATTGGTTTCGGTGATGAGCAATGTCCCCGGCGCAACCGCATCTAACACCGCCCGCATTAGCTGGATAACGGCATGGGTTTGTGACAAGTGAATACAATCGGTTCCAGGTTGTTTCCACAGATAGGCGATTGCGTCCAAGCGGATCATACTGGCCCCGCGTTCGACATAAAACAGCAATACATCAACCATGCGCAACAACGTTTTCGGGTCTGCGTAGTTGATGTCTACCTGGTCCGCACTAAAGGTGGTCCAGACGTGTAAGATTGTGCCATCTGCCCGTTGAAATGGGGTCAATAGGGGTGAAGTACGGGGGCGAGTAACCGCGCTCAGGTCGGTATCCGGGGGCATGGCGATGAACATATCGCGGTAAGCGGGGTCTTGCTGGAGGAAGGCGGCAAACCAGTTGCTTTGGGCTGAAATATGGTTAAATACCGCGTCGAACATCAGCCCAAAATGGTCCGCTAGCTGGGCGATTTCCTGCCAGGTCCCCAGTGCTGAGTTGACCTTATAAAAATCTTTAACGGCAAACCCATCGTCGGACGAATACGGGTAAAATGGCAAGATGTGCAGGTGCGAGAAATACGGCTTCAGCCGCGATACGGCAAAATCTACCAGGGTTTGTAAAGGGGCCTCGGCGTGGCGTTGTAGCGAATCTCCGTAAGTGATTAGCACGGTATTCCGTTCGGAAAATCGCTCGGGGGGGGCGGGTTGCGGTATAGCTGGTAGTCGGTTTCGGAGCATAGCAGCTACCTGTGCGGCTGTTTGCGCGTCGTAAATCCGATTAAGTATCGAGAGAAAATCATCAGTCATTGCCCAATTGCTCCACGGCTAACATATCTAGCACAATAGTGGACCAGCTTTGCTGTGCTGGGCCACACCCTGCCCCCGTTTCTGGATGGAAATACTCATGAAATCCGTTTTGATCCACAAGTTCGATGCTGCGTGCCAGCAGTTGGCTAGCTGTGTGCCTTTCACCATACCGCCGCAGGCCACTGAATATCAACCAGTTTACCGCCAGCCAGACATTCCCACGCCAGTAATGCCCGCCGTCGTAGTGGGGGGCGCTCGTGGGGGATGTCGTCACCGGGTAGCGTGTCCAGTAGGTTGGTGTTTGCAAGTGTTCGGTCAGCGTGGCAGCTTCCTTCACGGGGAGGCACCCTCCGAACAGCATCACAAATTGCGCGGCAGATGTTTCTGTACCGGGTTGTTCGTCTGGCCCAAACAAATCTACCCCGCGCCCATCCCGGTAGAGCTTGCTGTACACTGCCGCCTGGACTTGTCCCGCCTGTTGACGATAACGTAAAGCATCCTGTGTATGGCCCAGTACCCCGGCGATCTCCGCTAGGCTTTCAAGGTCCGCCGCCCGGATAGCGTTAAAATCCACCGCTTCGACAGTAAAAGACCGGGCGCTTTCCAGCGCCACCACATCACAGCCGTATTTGCGCAACACCCCGACCAACCCATGACGCGCCGCCTTCGATTCGTCATCCGATGGTGCGCTTAACCCCATGGCTGCATCCCACCGGGGGGAGGCGTCCCAGCCGCTTTCCCAGGGATGTATTAATGTTACTAGATGGTCGGCGTCTGGGTCGCGGCGGCGGTCAAACCAGGCGTGGTAGGCACATAACGCCGGGTAGAGCGCCGCCAGCAGTGCCCGATCTTCGGTGACGGCATACACGCGGGAAGCCACCACGCCAATCAGCGGCGGTTGAGTAATAATACTGCGTTTGTCCTCTCCCCACAACGCCGCCCCACCACCACGCCAATACCCCATATGCGGGATCATGCCGCGATCATCGCCCGTCTTAACTTGATGCGCGATCACACTCAATAACTCATCACGAGCCATAGCCGGGTCGAACCAGCGATAGGCCAGGGCATGAAAACATGAATCCCATAGCCATTGATGCTCATAAGTCATCGGGGCCGGGCGTGTGTAGCGATACTCGCCAGATTGCATCCGATTGTGATATAGCAACTCGCGGCAACGCTTTACCCACGGCGAAGAAAACTGTGTATTTTTCATGATTTCCCAACAAATTATTTGACGTAACGACTCAGCTTGCCCCCCCACCCCGGCGCTTTAGCGCCACCCCTCCCCCACTATCCCCGCTTTAGCAGCGGGAGGGCGGGGTTTTTACCACCTTTGGGCATGTTCACCCTGCTCTGATCGGGGCGTGTGCAAGCGAATGACCTGAGTTGTAACAATTATTTTGTGAAAATCGAAAATTTTCACAGGTAAAGTTTTGGTCAAGCCTCTGCAAGAGCTTGTGCGGGTTCGGGGGGTGAAGCCCCTGACCAGTTGCTATTTGACAACAATATCAATCTTGTGTACATTTTAGCTATCCGAAACGTTTCGGATAAAGAGAAAATAACATAATTTTTGAAGAATGTCGACTTCAACACTTAGATCAATTGCGGAATCTACCGGTTTTTCAGTAACGACGGTTTCTCGTGCGTTAGGCGGGTACGATGATGTGAGCGCACAAACCCGCGAGATCATCCTGGCAGAAGCCAAACGGCAGAACTACCAGCCAAACCTGCAAGCGCGGAACCTGAAAGGCCAACAATCGCAAACCCTGGGGATGGTGATCCCCACCAGCCAGCCTCGGTCCTTCGATGACCCGTTTTTTAGCGCGTTCATCGCCGGGATCGGCAATCGGGCCGCGCAGGACGATTTTAACCTGCTGTTAGGGTCTAGTCCGCCAGAAATCGAACGCGAGCTAGCCACCTACAACCGCATCATTAGCGGTCATAATGTGGATGGCATGATTTTAGTGCGTGCCCGTGAGGGCGACCCACGCATCGACTTTCTTCAAAAACGCGGCGTGCCGTTTGTCGTGTTCGGGCGGGCCGGGGATGTCAACGATTTTATTCATATCGACATTGACGGCGAAACCGCCCAGCGCGAGCTAACCACGCATCTGGTCGAGCTAGGGCATCAGGATATAGCGTTCATCACTCCGCCGCATCATCTGTCATTTGCGCTTTATCGGCTGCGCGGGTACCGGCAGGCTTTGGCAGAAGCCAACCTGACCACCACCCCACAGCGCACGCTGACCGCTAACACAATGACGGAGGAGGGCGGACGTCAGATTGCCCAGCAACTATTACAAAGCTCCCGCTTACCGAGCGCCATCATGGCGGGCAATGATCGGCTGGCTCTAGGTGTGATGTCTACACTACAAGAGCATGGCTTACAAGTGGGGCGGGATATTGCCGTCACCGGGTTTGATGACATCCCGGCAGCCGCGCATGTTTACCCCGGCCTCACCACAATGCACCAGCCGGTTTATCAGATTGGTGAGCAACTGACCGACCAACTTTTGGGAACCATCGCGGGGTCGCCACCTGTGGCCCTGGCGACAATTTTAACTGCCGAACTGATTGTACGCGGGTCTACGGTTCCGCAGCAAACCCGTATCGAGGACGGCAACTTTTAAATTACATTTATCGAATTAGGAGAACGACACATGAGGAAAACCATATTCTTTGTTTTAGCAAGCATCCTGGTGCTTATTGTATCTGGCGTGGCAGCTCAGGGTGATACCGTAGTCGTCGAATTCTGGACGACTGACAACGAAGAAGTTCGCGTGAACCAATACGAAGAAGTTGCTGCGGCTTTCATGGCAGAAAACCCGAATATTGAAGTTCGCATCGTTCCGATTGACGAAGGGACCGTCAGCCAACGTGTGGCAACTGCTGTTGGCGCAAACCGCCTCCCCGCCATCATTCGGATGGGGGTAGAACGTGCGTCGGCTTTCTCGGCAGATGGCTTGCTGAACGAAGAAGCTGCTACTGCCGTTATCGAAAGTATCGGTGAGGACGACTTCCGCGATGGCCCGCTAGAGATGGTCACCAACCCGGAAACCGGCATGTATTCGGCTGTGCCTTACGACGGCTGGCTACAAGCTATCTGGTATCGTGAAGATGTTTTCGCGGAACTGGGGCTAGAAGCACCCATCACCTGGGAAGCCATCAACGCCGCCTGTGACGCACTCCCCGGCGAGTTTGACCTGCTCTACGGCCTGACACTCGGCACCGACCCCGGTCAGAACTACGGTCATCAGATTTTTGAGCAGATCGCCATCTCTAACGGCGCTTTCCCCTTCGATGAAGAGGGTAACGTCACCATGAATACCCCGGAGATGATCGAGGCGCTAGACTTCTACACCGGTATGCAACGTTGCGCCCAACCCGGCCCGCAGTATTGGCGTGGCGCTCGTGAGCAATATCAATACGGTACATCCGGCATGATGTTCTACTCGACCTACATCATGGACGATCTCGTTGATGGCTCCGGCCTGGAAGACGGCAGCAGTGTCGAAATTGCCGTGGAGGACTTACCCGCCAATACCGGTTTTGCATCCGCCATGATTGGCACTTCCGGCGATAGTGCCACCTACGGTCAGCTTGTGACCCTCGGCATCACCCGCGATGCGCCGGAAGAAGCACAGGCCGTGGTCGAGTTCTTCATGACCGAGGGCTATCAGGACATCCTGGCGTTAGCACCGTTCGGTAAGGTGCCTGTGTTAGAAAGCGCCGTTGATGAGTGGGCCGGAAGTAGCGAATACTTTGCTAATTACTCCGAGGAAACCTTAGCGGAGATCGCCAACGGCTACGACGTGATGCAACGTTGGTTGTTCCGCCCAGATTACAACACAACCCAACGCGCTGTTATCGGTGATATTGAGGGCCGCTTGCTAATCCCAACTGCCGTTAGCAATATCGCGATTGAGGGCATCATGACCCCAGAAAGTGCAGCGGAGTTCTTGCAGGAAGAAGTTGAAAAACTGGTTGCCGACCGCAGCGAGAGCTAGAACCGATTAACATCACGCGGCAGGGGGCGCACTGTACGCTCTCCCGCCGCGTGGGTTGTGATCGATGAGGGGCCGATACAAAAGGCCGCCCGCTATAAACGATTTTCGTAAATGCTCAGCGGCTTCGCCCCCGACCCCCAACAAGTTTTTGCAAAAGCTGGATCAAAACTTTAGCTGCAAAAATCTTTGATCTTCACAAAAACCTGAATAGTTACCGCTTTTCTTTGACGACCCCGGTCGTTTGCCCTGGGGGTAGCCCCTCAATATGTTTTTCCTTAACAATTTTTTTGAAAATAGTTCGATGGGATAACCTAGCATGGCAGCAAAACAGGCCGATTCCGGCGGTATCTTTAGTTCATCCCTGAGCGCACGTGAGGTTCGGCTGGCGTGGATACTCATCGCCCCGACCGCACTAATTGTGTTTGGCTTGGTGCTGTTCCCGGCGTTTTTTAGTGTATGGATTAGTTTTCATGATATCGGGTTAAATAACTTAAACAATGTGTTTGCGGCAAAGTTTGTCGGCTGGGAGAATTACCGGGCCGTTCTAGATGATTTCGCCTTCAAATGGCAGGGGCCGCGTCAATGGGGCGCGTTTATTACAACCATTGTATATTCGTTCGCTTCGACCATTCTAACGATATTTCTGGGTTTAGCGGCGGCGCTGATTCTCAATCAGCGGTTTGTTGGGCGGGGTATGATACGGGGCATCTTCCTGTTCCCGTATGTGGCTCCGGTCGTCAGTGTGGCGTTTGTCTGGCGCTGGATATTAGGGCCGGGGCCGGATGGCGTTCTCAACCATGTTTTGATGTCGCTCAATATCATCGACTTACCGCAGGGGTATCTCTCACAACGTGGGCTGGCGCTGTGGCTCGTCGTCGCCTTCCAGGGATGGCGGTATTTCCCGTTTGCGATGTTGATGATCTTAGCACGGTTGCAGGCTATTGATGGGACACTTTATGAGGCGGTTGAAGTAGATGGTGGTGGAACGTGGGATAAGTTCCGGTTTGTGACGCTGCCAGCCCTACGATATATCCTGGGGGCTATCTTCTTGTTGCGCCTGCTATGGACATTCAACAAATTCGATGACATCTGGCTGTTAACAGGCGGCGGGTTTGGTACGAACGTGCTACCGGTGTTGACGTATCAATTTAGCTTCAATAGCTTTGATTTTGGCAAGGGTGCCGCTACCGCTATGATCTTGCTGGTAATCCTGGTTATCTTCATGGTGTTATACATCACAACCGTCTTTCGCAACTTGGAGGAAGAATAGTTATGGCTACCCGTTTTCAATCCGCATCAACTGCCCCAAAGCGGTCATTTATCGATCATCTAGCTTCATACCTGAACTGGCAACGATTTTTGTTTTCAATTTCGCTGTTTATGTTTTTGGCGTTCATCATCTTTCCGTTTTATTGGATGGTGAGTTCATCATTTAAAACCGGGGCGGAAATCGGCGGTCGCAGCCCGGTTTACATCCCTAGTGAACTGCGTTGGACTGCCTATAATGAGTTGTTCAACCCAGAAGCCACTTATTATCAGGATTTTGGGCGTAATATCGTCAACAGCGTAAGCGTTGCCATACCGACCGCCATCATCACTGTGATTATTGCGGCTTTGGGGGCCTATGCAGTGGCACGCTTACGCTTTCGTGGGAAAGAATTTTTGCTGAATAGTGTGTTGGTGGTGTATTTATTCCCGGCGGTGCTATTGATCATTCCGCTGTTTACGATGCTATCGACGGCCAGCCAAGCCCTGGATATTCGTGTGCAGGATAACCTTGGTATTTTGATCTTAACCTACCTGGCCCAAACACTTCCGGTAGCCATCTACATGCTTACCAGCTATTTCCGTACCATCCCGGAAGAAATTGAGCAGGCCGCGCAGATCGACGGTTGCACCCGGTTTGAGGTTATCTGGCGGGTGACACTGCCGTTATCGGTTCCAGCCCTGGTAACGGTCGGTTTGTATACCTTTATGATTGCCTGGAACGAGTTTTTGTATGCGCTGATATTCTTAAATGACCGTGCCCTATTCACTATGCCCATCAAAATAAATACAATCTTCAACGACCCCAGCAACCGCCTGAACGTCGTTATGGCAGCATCTACGGTTATGACGCTCCCGGTGATCGTCATCTTCTTGGCATTCGAGCGTTTTCTCGAAGAGGGCCTGACAGCGGGTGGTGTGAAAGGATGATCGGGGGTACATTCGGGGTAAATTATCCCAGCGAGATGTACCAGGCGTAGGTCATACTGCACCCGGATCATCTGTTTTGTCGGGTGACGGCAAACCGGCGGAGTGATAAATCCCCCCCCCCCCACACAATGAGATGAATAAAGCTCTGCGCCATCTGTTCAGCGGATGGCCTTTGGGACTGATGCAACCATTGTTGAAGCAATCCGATACACCCGTTACTGAAAAAGCGTCCATTTTGGTAACTGCTCAGGGGCTTCACCCCCGAAACCCCACAAGCTTTTGCAAAATCTTGACCAAAACTTTAGCTGTGAAAATCGTCTAAACCTTCATCTTGGATGACAAAAAGTGTCCATTTTGATTGAAAATAGCCCCTTCATCGCGTTTTTTGCTTCTTTCTTTTCTAGAAAATAAAGAAAAGAAAAGTATAAAGATAAGCAGAAATCCGCTATTTCACATCAGGCGTCGTGTGCAATCTTCATTAGAATCGTGATACATTTGTGCTAAATCGACATGGCTTTTTCGTGACAATGCACTATAATAAACAAACAGCATGTTTCGGAGAAAACACCTTGAACCCACCCAAGCGTATCGGTGTGATCGCCCACCCACACCGCCCCAAAACTTTCCCGGTTGCCGAGCGAATCACCGCATCGCTGCAAGCGCACGGCTTGGACGTGTGGCACCAACACCAGTGGGACGACCGCAGCCGGCAAGCGGTCCAAAATAACACCGATATTGTGATTGTGATCGGCGGTGATGGCGCAATGCTGCGGGCGGCGCGGACGTGTTCGGCATACCAGGTGCCTGTGTTGGGGGTCAATATGGGGTATCTCGGCTTCTTGCCAGAGATCAACGACCCGGCCCGCTGGGATGATCACATCGGGCGGGTGTTGGCTGGCGAGTATTGGATCGAACGCCGTATGATGATCGTCACGTCGGTTGTGCGGGATGGTGAGGTTATCGCGGAGGGAGAGGCGCTAAACGATGTGGTCATCACCCGCACACGGGCAATGGGCACCGTCTTATTGCAAACGTATATCGACCATCACTGGGCCACCACCTACCACGCCGACGCGCTCATTATCGCCACGCCTACCGGGTCTACGGCCTACGCGCTGGCCGCCGGTGGGCCGATCTTGCCGCCAGAACTCCACAATATCCTGATCGTGCCGGTAGCGGCCCACCTCAGTATGGACCGCGCCATCGTCTTATCGGAGGGGGCCAGCGTGCAGGTGATCGTCTCGCCACAGCGTGAGAACGATACTACGGTGGTTGTCGATGGGAGCGCGTTATGCGAGCTAGACCCAAACGACCGGATCAACGTCCGCGCATCTAAAAACGTCGGGCTGTTCGCACGGATGCAGGATCGAAATTACTTCTACCGGTCGCTGTTAGATCGGCTAGAGCCGCGTGTGCCGTCCCGTGCGACACCCCACCCAGAAAATTTGCAAATTCAAATGAACGACGGTTAATCCGCTAGCTCATTTTTAACGAAAACCCGCTACGATAGAGACAAGGTTAGGCCAGAAAAGGTATTGAATGACAGACACATCACAGGCTGTACCCACCTTTGGAAGTCCCCCCACTCCGGTTCAAGATGTGGTGGACGACAACGGTAACACCTACTGTCAGGTTCACCCGGACCGTGAAACGGGCTTACGTTGCAACCAATGCACACGGCTGATGTGTGCCGGGTGCGCGGTTTCGACGCCCGTCGGGTATCGGTGCCAACAGTGTGTGCGGCAACGAGAGGATATCTTTTTTAATGCGGACGCTATCTATTACGCCAAGTTATTCGGGGTGTGTGCCGGGCTAGGGGTGTTGGGGGCTTTCGTCGCCAACCTGGTCGGCTGGTGGCTGATCGTCATCCTGATCGCCATGGCTGGCGGCAGCATCACCAGCGAGGCCGCCCTACGTGTGACCAGGGGCCAGCGCGGGCGCTACGCCGCCCAAGCCGCCGCCGCCGGCGTGGTGGTGGGGGCCGTCATCATGATGCTGCTGACCGCCCTGCCCTATATTAGCTATGTCCAGGGGCAGTCGATCTCCCCAGAACAAATACAAGACCTCACCGCCACCTATGGCGAAGAACGGGCGCAGGCATTCGTCCAACAGGTGCAGCAGCAGCAAAGCGGGATTATCTTACGGGTGTTGCAGGCGTCTTTGCTTAACCTTTCCGTTTGGATATACGCGGGGCTTACTGCCGCTACCGTCTACGGACGCTTCAATATCTACGGGCGGCGTAAACGTTGATCACTTTCGACCACAGCCAATCATAACGAACAGATAATCATGTTAGAACAATTACGCATCACCAATTTTGCAATTATCGACCATCTGGACATCTCATTAACCAACGGGTTGAACGTGATCACTGGCGAGACTGGCGCGGGTAAATCAATTGTGGTGGATGCCATCGAACTTCTGCTCGGCGGCAAAACCACCCCGGATATGGTCCGTGCCGGGCAAGAGAAAGCCACCATCGAGGGGACGTTCTACGCGCAGGCCGGCATCCTGCCCATCCTCAGCCCGATCTTGGAGCGCGAGGACCTGACCCACCCGGACGACCCGGCGCTGGTTATCATCACCCGTGAAATACGCGCTAACGGGCGATCAAGCGGGCGCATCAACGGGGCGGCGGCTAAGCTGGCGCTGTTGGCGGAGGTCGGCGGGTATCTGGTGGATATTCACGGGCAAAGCGAACATCTATCGCTACTCAACCCCCGTTCGCATATCGACCTGCTAGATCGTTATGCCGGGCTGCTAGAAATGCGCGAGGCGATCAGTAACCTGGTCACACGGTTGGCCGCGCTTCGGCGCGATATTCATACGCTCTCACAAAACAAAGCGGAACTCGAACGCCAAGCAGACCGCCTACGTAATGAGGTGAAAGAGATCGACGCTGCCAAGCTCTCCCCCGGCGAAGATGACGAATTGCGCTCCGAGCGCACCCGGCTGGCCAACAGCGAACAACTCGCGACCCTCACCCAAGAAGCGTCGATGCAGCTTAATGGCGATGACGAGGGCGACATCAGCGCCGCTGTCGATCAGTTGCAGCAGGTGGCTGTGATCCTGGGGCGGCTGGCTGCCATCGACTCCGACCTTTCCGAAGAGGCGGATATGGCTAACGGGCTGGCAGACCAAGCGGCAGAACTGGCCCTGAACCTACGCAACTATGCCGATGACGTAGAATACGACCCGGATCGGCTCAACTTTGTTGAAGAACGGCTGGAGTTAATCAACGGGTTACGGCGGCGCTACGGTGTGACGATTGAGCATGTGCTGGAATATGGCGAAAAAGCCCGTGCCGAACTGGACAGCATCGACAACAGCGACGAACGCTTAGGCGAACTCCGCGCCGAAGAAGATAAGCTCTTGCATCACATCGGGGAACTGTGCGAGCGGGTGAGCAAAGCCCGCAAAAAAGCCGGGGAAAAGCTCGCCCAACAAATCGAAACCGAACTGGCCGACCTGCGAATGGCGCTGGCACACTTTGAGGTGGGTATCCAGCAGCAACCCGACGACAACGGCGCGTACATCGGCAAGAAGCGGTATAAGTTCGACCATACCGGCGTTGATCAGGTTGAGTTTATGATGACGGCGAACCCCGGTGAGCCAGTCAAACCGCTGGCGAGAGTCGCTTCCGGTGGCGAGACAGCCCGGATTATGCTGGCGCTCAAGCGGGTGCTAACCCTCGCAGACCCGACCGATACGTTAATCTTCGATGAGATCGACCAGGGAATCGGCGGTCGGTTGGGGCGTGTGGTTGGCGAAAAGTTGTGGAGCCTGAGCAGCAAACATCAGGTGATGGTCGTGACGCACCTGGCACAACTTGCTGGCTTTGCCGATACCCACTACCGCGTCGAGAAACAGGTGATAGACAACCGCACCGCCACGCAGATGCGCTTGCTCACAGATGAGGCCCAGCGCGCCGGCGAACTCGCAGAGATGCTCGGCGCAACCGGGGAAAGTGGTGAACAAACCGCCCGCAACCTGCTAAAAGAAGCACGAGGTTACAAGGATGCACCTGATGTAAAGTAGCGAATTTCTTCTTATCGTGTAACTGCTGTGGGGCTTCATCCCCGAACCGCCACAAGCTTTTGCAAAGGCTTGACCAAAACTTTCGCTATGAAAATCGAAGATTTTCACAAAAATAGTTGTTACAACTCAGGTACTTCACTTAAACACACCCAGATCAGAAAAGGGTGAATATGGCCGAAGGTGGTAAAACCCCCAGAGCAATCGCACCAAAACTGAATCGACGTCAAAAGCACATCACATCTTGTTGAAACTTATAGCAGGGGCTTTGCCCCCACTACCCCCACA
>DAOTUA010000142.1:0-12962 GCA_034437355.1 Anaerolineae bacterium
GAGGGCGGGTGCAATACCGTAAGATGTGTTTAGTACCTGAGTAGTTACCCTTTTTCTGGAAAAAGGGGTGGGGTGTGAAGTAAAACCCCAGCAAACATTACGCATTTTGAATTTCACATAGCGGGTAAGATATAAGACGTGTGCTAGAACTGTCTGCGACACCATTAAATTATGTTAAAATCAGATGATACAAAACGAACAGACATACAAAGGGGTTTCTTGAATGGCAGGACGTTATAAAACTTTAGTGGTTCCGGTTGACGGGTCCGGTTTATCGCAGCGAGCGATCCCCCATGCGGTAGACATCGCCCGCAATAACGATGCGGAGATCATTTTGCTGCATGTGTTCAAACCCCCGGCACACGAATACACCGACATTATCACGCTTTCCGGCGGTGAGCAGCAGATCGATGAGATGCGCCAACAGGTCAAAAAGTACCTGATGGGCTTGCGGGGCCAACTGCGCGAGCAGAAGATCAAGTGCCGGGTACAGATGATCGAGGGGGTCGGGACAGCGAACTTGATCTGCGATTACATCAACAACGAAGATATTGACCTGGTGATTATGAGTACACGCGGGCGGTCTGGCCTGGCGCGGTTTGTATTCGGTAGTGTGGCGAATAAAGTTCTGCACGGGGTGCGCGTCCCGGTGATGTTGGTCTACCCAGACGACGCTACCGAGCCGGGTCAACAAAATCAAAACATGGAGAATTAATATCTCAACAGAACAAATTAGGGATTTAATGTAACTTAAACGCAAATTTGATGTTATCTACGGACTGGATGTTGTCAAAGTGAAGCTTTTCGGGTTAGATGGGCGCACTTTATTTTCAACAGAAGCAGCGCAAATTGGTGAAGATAAGAGCAATAACGCGGGTTTTCTATCCGCTAGGGATGGTATTGTAATATCTGATTTATCGTATCGGGACCAATTCAACGCTTTTGAAAACGTCATCGCAGATCGGAACATGATTTCGAGTTATATCCCCTTGCAGACGAGTGCGACCAACAACGAGATTCAAGGTGTTTTTGAGGTCTATGAGGATGTAACGCAACTGCTAGATCGCATTACCCGCGCACAGTATCTATTGCTGGCGGGGGGGGGGGCTATTTTATTCTTTTTGTATGTGGTATTGCTGTTGATTGTACGTCGGGCAGAAAACATTATGCGGCAGCAAAAACTAGCACGTGACGCCGCCGAAGCCGCGCTACAGGCATCCGAACAACGCCTGCGTGATCTGGTTGGTAATGCCCCCGTGGTTATCTGGACCATTTCCCCAGATTTACAGGTTAAGTCCGTGGAGGGTCGCCAGATCAAAAAAGGTACGCTAGACCTGCAAAATTACCTGGGGCAACCTGCTTCACAAGTCCATCCAGACTTGGCCAATACCACCAAAAAGGCTTTAGCAGGCGAAGATGCTTACAGTCGTCTTGATATTAATGGTACCATTTTCGATACTTATTTTGCCCCTGTTTACACGGATGATAATAACGTGCAAAGCGTGATAGCCGTTTCGACAGATATTACTGATCTGGTGCAAACGCGAGGGCAGCTTAACGAAGCGCGTGAGAACTTACAGAACCGCAACCAGCAACTCGAACGTGCTATGGAATTTACGCGAGCCACCCTGGGAAGTATCCAGGATGCTGTGCAGCGTGGAGCGGACCCTAGCGAATTGCGGGTCTATTTAAGCGAAGCGGATACGCAGTTCCAGCGATTAAACTGATAGATCAAAGGGGGGGTGCTGGCGGGTGTAGCGTTCGGTTATCTCGCGGACGGCACCCCAGGCGGCGGCGCGTTCGTGGTTGCTTAGTGCTAAATGGTTAAACGCGGCCACATCGAGTAAGTGCAATGCCCCGTTTGGTAGGATCAGCACATCTAGCGCCAGATCGTCGGATTTCACCTGATGAGCGGTGATCACTGCGGGACGGGTGATGTTGCAGTACCAGCCCCGCAAAACGCCACTTGTACCCGCCTCCACCCGGAAAACGTTATACCACCGGTCAGCATAAAACCACTCATGGAACATATCCCCCTGGTAGAACACAATCGGGCCGGCCTCCGCCTGTTGTGGTTGGAAGATTGCCTGTAAATAGACCCATCGGTTGCTGTCACGTTGGGCTACTTTGCCGGGGTAAGTTAGCACGTTCTGCCCGTGTTCGTCTCGCTTTGTAACGGTGATGTCGCTCATTTTGCTTTGCCCAGCGTATGCACAATCAACAGCAATCCGGTTGCTAGTGTGACGGTGGCACATTCCGCCGTGAACACGTTGCTAATGCCGCGTGCCGGGCCAAAAAATAACGTTTCGTCCCGCAGCGGATAATACAGCCCTTCGGTGCGAATACCGGTTACATCACCCTGGACGGGAATCAGCGAGAGTGTATCGCCGGTTCGCCCGGTTATGGTGTGTTGGCCGGGACGGGCGAGCCATAGTTGTTGGTCGGCGGCGATCAGGCGGGTATCTGTGCCGGCGAGGTCTGGGAGTGCTAACAGGTAAACGTTGCCGAAGGTTTGGTCGATGCGCCGCCCCAAGGCACCGATCACGCGAATATGGGTGACGCCCTGCGCCACAGCCCACTTGAGCGCGATCTCCAGGTCTGTTTCGTCTTTTTCGACCGGGTAGGGCTGGATCGTCACGCCCTGTTGACGGTAGCTGGCGACTTCTTGTTCCGAGAGCGAATCGAGATCACCCAGGATAATATCCGGCTGTAAATTGAAGTGGTTGATGGCCATGCGTGCGCCGCCGTCGGCAGCGATAATGAGGGGGCTTGGGAAGGTTTGTAGGGTCTGTTGGACGAAGGTTCCGTCTCGGATAGAGCCGTTGGCAAAGATCAAAGCGTGTAAGGGCATAGGATGGGTTAGCGGCTGCGCCGTTGCCAGCTTCCTTTGATTCCCTCTAGTTTGGTGATGTCCTGAGCTTCTAGAAAGTCTAAAACAAAGCGCCCGAAGCGGTCATTTTCTAGCATGGGGAAGTGTCGCGCACCATTGACGGTGAGTGCGACTTTCTGTTCGTTGTTATCCGTGACGTAATTCCAGACGTCATCACTAGGGACCGGGATCAGCGGGTCGGCCTCGCCATGAATGAACATGGTTGGCATTTGTAACTGGTTGACGGTATCCAACATTTTGGGCGCGTCGTACTCGGCTATGCTCTTGATGAGTACGCGCTCATCGGTGTTGGGAATATCGGCCTGGAGTTTTTCGTATTCGATGTCGGTACGTTTGAAACAGCGATCTAACAGCGCTGTTAAATTGGTGTTGGCGATACTCTCTGCTAGTGGGTTGGTGGACGACGGGCCGTTTGCCTGTGCGCTGCTTTCGTTGCCAGCCACCCCGCGGGATTTGTTACGCACAGCGGCCCGTTCCAGCAGGGCTTGGCGCATCATGCCGGCACTGGGGATGGTGGCCTCCATGGATGGGGGTAGCATCGTTTCGTTATCGCCGTCGGCGGTGCTGATCCGAATGGGAGTGCGGTTTGGTAAGCCGCCAATATCGTAAAGGGGAGGGCTGATCAGCATCATGCGGGGGATGCGCTCCTGCTGGTGTTTGAAGCCGAATTCTGCCAGGATCATCGCCCCTAGCCCATGACCGATAAACGCCGCCTTCGGGATGGCGAGCTGATCCATAAATTCCTCTAGCATATCGACCTGGTGTTGGAGCGTGTACTTACGCGGGTTCTTGCCAGAATCGCCATATCCGAACAGGTCTAGCGCATAAACGCGATAACGCATATGGAGGTGCTGCATTGTGGGGATCCAGTAGCGCCACGACCCCAACCAGCCATGCACTAGCACGATAGGCCGCCCACGTCCCAGCACTTCGTAGTGAACGAGATCGCCATCAACTGTTATTGCACTCATTGGCTGTTTACCTCCGGGCCTGTGGACTAGAAAGCATTTGGCTAGGCCGTGCCAATCTGATTGAGAAATTCTGCGACCTGCGTTTGAAGTTGCATGGGGTCGAAAGGCTTGTTGATAAACCCAACGGAACCGTTAATCTGTTGATCGTCGGCTTCTTTGCCAGATAAGAACACAACCGGGATCGGGTTAGTGGCCGGGTCCGCTTTGAGAGCGGCACAGGCTTCTGGCCCGGTTAAGCGAGGCATCCGCATATCCAACAAGATCAAGTCCGGTAGGGTCTCTTTAGCCTTAGCGACGGCTTCTTCGCCGTTGTTGACGGGGATCACCGTATGCCCGCCGACCTCTAACGTAAACTTGATCAGGTCACGAATATCTTTTTCATCTTCTGCAATCAGGATTTTCGCCATGGCTATCATTCAACCTTTTTTGTCAGTAGCTTGTTAGTCGCCACTGGCCGTATTCATGGAATTTGTTGTTGCTGTTCGTTGGTACTCGATGGGGAAAGAAACGTAGAAGGTCGTCCCAACACCTTCTTTAGATTCAAACCACACGTCGCCGCCCTGCATCTGTACGAGTTCTTTCACGATAGACAAGCCCAGGCCAGTCCCGGCGGTATCCGTTTGGAGTGCCGTTTCGTCGTTGCGGGAGAAGCGTTCCCATATCTTCGCCTGGAAGTCGTCTGGGATACCCAGCCCGTTATCCTTAACGTAGACTAGGACGGACTTTTCTCGTTGGGAGTCCCGATGTAGGCCAATTTCAATCTTACCATCCGCCGGGGTGTAATTAAAGGCGTTGTCAATCAGGTTGCCGATGACCTGCATCGTTTTACGGCGGTCTAGCGCGACGGGCGGCACATCGTCGGCAATGTCGAGGGTCACGGTGTGACGTTTGTCGTAGTGGCGGTTATTGGCGTTGGTCAGTTGGATGTCGATAATGTTTGCCAGGTCTACCGGTTCGATTGAGAGTGTTTCGCCGGCATCAATTTTGGAGACGGTGAGCAGGTCCTCCACTAGCGCCGCTAAGCGGTCGGTGTTGGATTTGAGGATGGGCAAGATCGATGCTTGTTGGGTATCGACATTGCGGTTCATCATCATGAGTTCCAGGTAGCCCTTGATGCTCGTCATTGGTGTGCGGAACTCGTGCGTCACGTTGCGCACAAACTCGTTTTTGCGGCGGTCTAGCTCGACATCCCGCGTAATATCACGGAAAACCGAGACCGCCCCCAGTTGCTGGTTGCCACTATATACCGACGCGATGTTCACGCTTACCACCCGTTCGCCCACACTCAGCCGGTCGGCTGGGAAGATGGCGTCGGTCTGCGTGGCTTGTTGCCGGTCGGACCATTCGATGATCGGTGTCGCCCAGGACGCGACATTTTCGCCATACTGATCGATCAGGTCCGATAATGTGCGGCCCATCACCTGATCTTTGGGCAAGCCTAGCATTTCTTCTGCGGCACTATTAAATAGGCTGATTCGGCTCTGGTTATCGGTGAGCATCACGCCATCGGCGATACTTTCTAGGATCGCGTTCGATTTCTCTGCTTCTTCCTGCTCGGTGCGCAGTAGCGTTCCCAATCGTTCGGCCTGGTCGCGGATCAACTGGTACAAGTCCGCATTGTTGATCGCAGATGCAACCTGGTTGGCAGCGGCGATCACCAGGTTCAGCAACGGTTCGGAGAAAGCAGCCACTTCTTCGCTGAGCAAAACCATCACGCCCTGCACATCTTCGTTTGTTTCCAGCAGAACCGCCATCGCGCTACACCAGGGGGCGGCACCGGGGGCGGTTTCGTCCCAATAGTCGGCGGCGTGTAAGTCATCGACAAGTAGCTCGCGCTCGTTGTGGATCAGCCACATCGCCAGCATTTCTGCCGGGTGTGACGGGCGTTCTTCGCCCACCTCTACACGGGTAAGTGATGCGCGGTTGTATAGGCGGTCGGTTAGTGGGTCGATCAGCATAATCACGCCGTCATCGGCTTTGACCGCGCTGGCTATCATCTGGAGCGCCCGGCTAAGCACGCGGTCCATATCCAACGTGAGCGCCAGTTCCGCTGTGATCTGATAGAGCATGTCCAGGCGGTCGCGTTCCTCCTGGAGTTCTTCGGTCCGTGCCTGGACTTCTTCGTTCATTTCATCCGCAAAGTTCTGTACGCGCTGGAATAACCGCGCATTCTGGAGCGTTGCGCCTAACTGAGAGCCGACGGTGGTTAGGATACGTTGGTCATTAAGGCCAAACACCCGCGTTTTTTCCTCATCGCGGACCGCCAACACCCCCAGCACATCATCACCCGCCACTAACGGCACGCCCAAGTAGCTCTTGATATCGCCCTCGCCGTTGGTGAGGCCCAGGCTGCGGCGGATGTCGTCGGCGGCGAAGTAATCGCTACCTAATAGCAGTGGGCGTTTGTTACGGATGATAAACGACACCTCATCATCGCCCAATGCTCGCGGTGGGATAGCGTATAATTCACCGTCGCTTACCGCCAACGGGAAGCGGATCGTGTGGGTATCATCGTCGTATAGCGCGACGTAAAGCTGGCGGGCACCCGTCACACTTGGGACCTGATCGCGGACGATAGCCAACATGCCGTCTACGTCGATATTGGCAGAGATCGCCTGTGATAAGTCGTTAATGATGAACAGTTCGTCCATCTGGGCGGCGGTTTCAGTTTGTAGGCGGGCGTTTTCGATGGCGACCGCTACCTGTGCCCCTAGCGCCCGTGCCAGTCGCCGTTCCTGCGCGGTGATGTGGCGATACGGGTTGGTAACTTCTACCTGGATCAAGCCTCTGGATTCGTCTTTTACGACTAATGGCACGAACATACGCGCCTGGTCGCCTTGTGATTCTAGTTCTGCCAACTCAAGCGGATCGGGGTCGGGGTTGTCGCGGTCAACGACGATCACTTCACGTTTTTGTAGCGCCCGTGCCCGTGACGGGTATTTATTGACATCGAAGCGGGTCCCGCGTGGACTGATGCGATCCGGGTTGCCCTGGCGGTTCACATCGAGTTGCACCTCAAGCATGTTTTCCATCTCATCCCAGATCATGATGGCACAGTCGTCCATATCCAGGGCGCTAATGAACAGGTCCGCCACGGTCTGGAATATCTCGTTGACATCCATCGTGAGCGATGTTGACTGAGCCGCTTCTAAGAGGGTTTCTAGCTCGCGGGTGCGTGAGGTTGTTTGCTCGAGTTGGTCGGCATTTTGGATCGCAATCGCGGATTGGTTGGCGATAATCAGTCCGGTTTCCAGTGTTTCTGGGTCTAGTTTCAAATTACGGGAGTGTGTCTCAAAGGCCAATAGGCCGACGACATGGCCTGGGGCGATCATCGGGACGAGTAAGTAATCCTTCAGGCCGCGTAATTCGATGGCTTCGCGCACATCGTCGGGCAACTCGACCGGCATATTACTACGGTCGTGGCTATACACTAGCGGCTGCATCGTGTTGATCGCATACTGGAAAATATTATGGCTGGGCAGTTTGATTTGCTCGGTGGGGGGTTGATCGCTGCGGGGTTGGTCTACCACGACGCGCCCAAGCTCGCGGTTGGCATCGAACAGAATCGCCCGCGATTTCTCTGAGTTGACTGTGTTTGCGATCTCGGTCAGGGCGATTTCGACAATGTTTTCGCTATCCATGGACTGCACCAACGCCAGCGACACGCGGTTCAGGATGCTGAGACGTTCGGTGCGGGCGGTTGTATCCTCGAATAACTCGGCATTGGATAACGCGACCGCGACCTGATTCGCAAAAGCGGTCCCGGCCTGTTCTTCCTGTGCCCCGTAAAAGGCTGGTTCACGTTTTGCCAGCGAGATCATCCCGACAACATGCCCCTGGTTGATGAGTGGCACCCCTAGCCAACTACCCATGCTGCTATCTCCTGGTAGTAAGGTGTTGTGTTCCAGGAAGCCGGCGAGGTCCTCAATAACGACCGGCGATTGGTTTTGCATGATGTTGGCTACCCGGCGGAACTGCGAGACATCGACCCGAATCGGTGGCGATAACGCGACTTCTACACCACGCGCCCCCATTAGCCGCATCGTGTCGTTAGCTTCGCGCCGCCAGAGCGTGATGGTATCGAAAGCGATGATGTCTTGCATCACATCCAGCGCGGTTTCGATCACCTCGTCACGTTGCAGCGAGCTAGTGATCTGCCCAGAAGCCCGCGTCAGGGCGGCAAGCTGGTTAGCGCGTCGTTCGACGTTTGCTTCCAGGCGGGCGCGTTCGGTCACGTCCTCTACGAGTAACACCGCCCCGCTAACGTTGCCCTGAGACACCAGCGGGTACATATAGAAGCTACGCACAACGTAATCTTCTTTACTGACGGTTTCGGGGAGTTGGGTCCGCTGGTTAAGGATTTGTTTCGGTTCGGCGGTGTCCAGGACGTGGGCCAGGTCGGTTGCCAGGATATTTTCGAGTTCGGGGCTATAATCAAACAGGTTTTCGCCCGTCTGATTGACATCCCAGCCATATTCATCGGCCATAAACTCATTCGCAGAGATCACCCGTGCGTTGCGGTCTAGCACAATGATGCCCTGTTGGATCGACTCTAGCACGGATTCGTTGAATAGGCGCAGGTTGACCGCCTGGTTAAATAAGCGGGCATTCTGGATAGCAACCGCCATCAACTGCGTGACACGACCGAATAACCGCCGATATTCCTGGGTATCTAAATCTTGCCGGGTGCTGCCGAAGTGTAACGCCCCTAGCGTTTCGCCACCGGAGGCCAACGGCATAACAATAGAGAGCTGTTCGCCTTCGCTGCGCCAGGTGCGCAGGTCGGTAAAGCTGGCCTGATCTGCTAGGGTGTAAACATACTCTTGGTTTTCTGCGATAGTTTTGCCAAGGGCGGTATCGGCTAAGGTGGGGTGTTCTTGGTATGTGGTTACCAGCGTGTCGTCTGGCTGGACACGAACATGGGATAACTGATAGGCATTATCGGCTTGTAGGGCAACCGTCATACATCCGAACGGGGCCACGCGCAGGGCGTTGTACGCCACCGACTGGATGATCTCGTTAACATCCAGTGTGCTGGCGATATCCTCCAGCATTTCGTTGAGGCGGGCTTCTTGTTCGGCACTCTGCACACTGTTGAGGTATAGGCGGTTGTTCTCGATGGTGGTGGCGGCTTGATGTGCGAAAATTTCTAGAATTTCGATCTTGGCGCGGGTCGGGCGCTGGTTATCTTGTGGACGGTCTAATGAGATCATGCCGAGCAGTTCGCTATTGGCCCCCATGATCGGCACTAGCAGCATATCGCCATCGCGCCAGGAATTTTTGCCGCCGCCGTGCATGGTCCGGTTGCCAGTAAAGGCCGCGCTGAGGGCATCTAGCCCGGCAATATTCATCTCCAGGATGTTTTCTATTGGGAAAAAGTACGATTCGCTGATGTGATAGTCTTCGGTGAGCAGCATATCCAGTTGGGATACGGGCATGGTGTCTTGCTTGCTACGCTCAAACACATCCACCGGCAGGCCGGCCTGTGTTTTGCGTTCCAGTATGTTGGTATCGGGGTTGACCATGGTGATCACCACCACATCGAACCCGACACTCTGAATGATACTGTAGGCGATGGCTTCTAGCATCATGCTTTGATCAACGTTGGTCTGGAGCATCTGACCGAGTTCAAAAATCTGGTTCAACTGTTCGACACGTTGGCGTAGCGTCTGGCTGCGCTGCATCTGTTCGTGATAGCGAACCGCGTTGCCGTAGCCAAGCGAGACCTTTGAGGCCAGCGTGAGCAAGAACGACACCGAGCGATCATCAAACGACGCCGGGCGGGTATCGTATAGGTGCAACACACCCACCGGGGTATCGGCAAAGACGACCGTTAGCGCCACCGCCGAGACTGCCTCACGCGGTTGTGGGGAGAGGTCGGTATCGGGATAGCTCATCACCAGCACGACGCCATCAGCAGAAGCTAGCGCAGCCTGTTCGACATCGGCCAGCCCGGTGATGTGATCCTGCTCACCGATGCGGTAGTGAAACCCGTCGCTGGGCGTGGCGGTGTCGAACGTTTCGACCGGGCGCACCACCGCGATTGTGCTGCCGTGGGCATTGGTTGCTGTGATCGCGCCTTCCCGGACGGACTCCAAGATGGCGTCCAGGTCGATAGTCTTGTTCAACTGCCGGCTAACGTTGGAGATGGCGTCTAGCTCGCGCACACGGCGGTCCAGGTTTTCGCTGGCAATATCAAACAAGCGCACACGGTCGATAGTGGACGAAAGCTGGGCGCTAATGGTGGATAGCACCGCCAGCACGTCCGATGTATAAGCACCTTCGCTGGGGTTGGCGATACCCAGTTCGCCCAGGCTGCGCTCCCCGATGACCAACGGCACGATCACCATCTGCTCGATCCCTAGCTTCTCGACCAAGGGCTGGTAAGGGCTGGTGGGGGCACCGTTGGCGTGGTTGGTTAGCAGCGATTGTTGGGTCAGTGCGACACATTCTTCAAAATACTGGTTGGTCCGGTCGATGCGAATAACCTGGTCTAACTCGATACCAAAAACGCTGCGGGGGGTTATGATCAGCGAGCCGCTTTGATCGTGGAACACGCTTAACCACACCACCTGGCTATGTGTGATTTCTGCCACTTCTGAAAGAACGGGCGTGAGCGTATCATCCAGCGATACGACATTCCCGGCTTGCTCCGCGATGCGCCGTAAGCGTTCCGATTCTGAGGCGCGGCGGCGGACTTCGCGCACCAGGCGGGCGTTTTCCAGGATAGCGGCGGCCTGGGTTGCGAAGATCAGCAGCAAGCGGGCGTCATTATCGGTAAAATCCTCATTGGTGTATTTGTTGGCGACCTGGATAACACCGATCTTTTCGCCGCTGGCTACCAGCGACGCCATCAGCGTTTTCTCAATGCCGATCTGTTCGGCAATATCCGCCAGCCCCGCCGAGAAAACCAGCGTATCGGTCTGGGCGCGGTTGGTGTACCAGTAATCTTCTTGTTCCCATATCTCCGCGATGACTTCGTTTCGGTCGAGATCGATGACATAATCCGAAATGGCGTCGTCCTCCACGCCGAAGAAGGGCGGCTGTGCCACTAAATGATTGCGCTCATTATCGTGCAGCAGAATACCGCACATCTGGATATTCATAAGCCCGGCAATGCGCATGTTGATGTCCGAATAGACTTGTTCGGAATTTTCGCTGCTGAGCGCACCAATCGCATGGGTGATCTCTTGCAGGCCAACCAGCTCGGTATCGTGCCGTTGTTCGCGTTGGAACAGCCGTATATTTTCGACCACAATCGCCGCCTGGGTGACGAGAATCCGCAGGTTTTGAACGTCCTGTGTCGAAAAGCCCGCTAACGATTTCTTGTTCCCGACAAACATCATACCGATGGGATGCTGCCCGATGCCCATCATCACCAAAATCAGGTTTTGTAACCCTGCCGCCGCGACCACCGCCGCCAGGCCGATCTCACCGATTAGCGGTTCGTCTGCCACATCGTTGGCGATCCAGTAGGTCTGGTTCATCCAGATGTCGTGAGCCGGCGTGCCTTCGGTGACATCGACGGTCATGAACGACAACAATTGATCGGGCAAGCCATAGAATGGCGGCTGCGGGACGAGTAGTTCGCGCCGGTCATCATAGACCAACACCCCCGCGACTTCCGCCTCGATCAGATTGGCGATGCGTTTGTTCATCGCCATATACACGCCAGAGGCGTTATTTTCCAGGTCTTTGCCCTGGGTGATCTGCTGTAACGAGGCAATATCATCGATCCGTTTGAGCTGGGTCGCGTAAAGCTCCGCATTATGAATAGCGGTCGAAACGGTTTTGGAGATTGACTGTAAAAGCGTGAGGTGATGGGGTTGGAAGTGCCCGGCCTGATGGTGAGTGAGTTCTAATGTGCCGAGGAAACGCTCGCTTAAAAGCAGCGGGATCGCCACAAAACTTTGATAGGGGTTGTCGTCTAACTTGGGAGCGATGTTATCGTTGGCGTTGGCATCCGAAACCAGCATCGGCTGCCGTTGGCGGGCGACCCATCCGGTGATCCCCTCACCGAGTGCATAGCTACCACCTGCCATTGCTAACGATAAAACGTAACTGGCATCGCCCACCCAACCGCGTTGATATAACACCTGATCAGCGGGGTTCCATAGGGTGATCTCGCCGCCGTCTAGCTCAATATTTTTGCTGATAACCGCCAAGATCGTTTGTAAAGCCTCCTCCACGCCCAGGCTAGCATTAACGGTTTCTCCGATTTCCTCAATGATCGCCATCGACACCGAAACATCTAGCTCGCTGTGTGGCGTCGCCCCTTGTTGATGCTGAAGCTCGCGCAGCGTCACCACCACATGAATCTCGTTATCTTGTGGGATACGGTTGGAAGTTGCCGCTACCCAACGGTTGCCAAACTGGAAAGCCGTCTGTGTTTCTTCTACAAATAGCGATTGGAAATTCTGAGTTGGGCGTGCATTTTGCGCTAAAAATTCGAGGGTGGGATAGCTGTTGCCGATGCTAAGCCAAGATTGTAATCGCGGATTCACATACAACACCTGACCATGTTCACGCGCTACAATCACCGCATTTTGAGTTTGGGTATCCGCAGTTTGACGTTGGAGATCGAATTCGATCTCTGGGGCGTCACCGAGTTGCTGACGCTGGTTGGTCCAGATACTAATGCCAATGAGAATAATTGACCCGGCAAGAATGACGATCAAAGAAAATGCGACCATATCAACCACTCTATAACCAAACGGGCGTTTGCTTTATCACAGCCCACAGAAGCACCGTAGCACCCCCAGAGCCTAAAACCATTCTAACATTTTTTGTCAGTTAACGCGAAAACAGATCGGGATAAGGCGGGGCTATTGCAAAGTCGAATTTTCACCGCGTGGGGCCACTGTCCCCGGCCCCTGCAAAGGGTTGGCACCCTTTGAACCCGTATTTCGGACGCAAAGCATCCGAGATAATAAGTTTTTGTGTAACTGCTCAGCCTGCGCCCCACCCCGGCACTAAAGCGCCACCCCTCCCCCACTATCGCCGCTTTTGTGGATTGAAAAAATAGTTGCATAACCAAATACCGAGACATTGGTCCACCATAAGCCCTTGTAGGGGAGTCCCTCTGTGGACTCCCGTTGGTG
>DAOTUA010000143.1:0-4563 GCA_034437355.1 Anaerolineae bacterium
GTTTAAGTGGTACATAACTGTTCCCCTTCCCCCTTTATGGTATTCAGGCGAGTACCTGAGTAGTTACAAAAAACTGCTGTTTCACATCAGGCGTATTAAATGACACGTAGTATATCAGTTTTCGATAGCTTTTGTGTATCCGTGAGGCCATGGATATAATGTAAATAACCCTACTCAATAGTTGACCAGATAATTGACCGTGACCCCTATTCAAGACCTCACCCAACTCAACGTACACGCCACATTCGATGAGGAAGCCTGCCTCATCTTTGTCACCTATAGCGGCGAGCTAACCCCGGCTAGCACTCGTGCCTACTATAAGTGGATGCTGCACCAGGTCGGCCCCTTGATCGACAATGTACGCGGCATTATCGTAGATTTCCGCGAGGTGAAACGCATCCCCCCGGTCAATGCGCTGACTGTCCTACACGCCAGCCGAGAAATGCACACCTGGCTAGATACATCTCATCTGAGTGTGGCGCTACTGGTGCGCGATCAGCTTCAAGAACAGTTGGTCCGCATCGCCACCCGCATGACCTACAACCAGGCGAACAAGCAACTGGTTCACTCGATGGCGGAGGCCCTCGCCTTCATCGAGAACCACGCCGAGGCCAGCTAACCCGCAACCGATAAGGACCCCCACCCATGACCGACCGCCCCCGTATTGGCATCACCACCAGCTATAACGACGGCGTGCAAACTGTTGATCACGATTATATCCGGGCGATAGAAACCGCCGGCGGCCTACCTTTGATCGTGCCGATGCTGTCAACATCGGCTGCTGCGAGCGCCTTTAGCGCGTTGCTAGATGGCCTGTTGATTACCGGTGGCCCCGGCATCACACGCGGGCTACAAGGCGACCTGCCGCCGGACTTGCCGCCAGTGGACCCCGTGCGCGATCAATCCGACACCTTCATTTACAACACGTTTGATGATGAGCGCCCGGTCTTGGGCATCTGTTATGGGATGCAGTTTATCAATGCGGCAGCGGGGGGCGGCATTTATGGCGATATTGCCGATCACCTCGCAACAGACATCCAACACAGCCCGAAGCGTGGCGGCAACCAGCACCCGATCCACATTCAACCGGGGACGCACCTACACGCCGCCCTCGGTGCGCAGATGATCACGGTCAACACCTATCACCTACAAGCGGTTTCGTCGGTGGCACCGGCTTATCGGGTAAGTGCCACCAGCCCGGACGGGGTAATCGAGGCCATCGAAAGCCCGGACGGGCGACGGCTGGGCGTGCAGTTCCACCCAGAGCGCATGACGGAGATCACCGCGCCGCTGTTTCGGGCATTTGTGGATCGCTGCCGATAGCACCCGGTCAGGATACCAGTTGATCCGGTAGATGCGGGATGCGGTTGGTATAGCGCACACCCACACGCTGCCCGAAGAAGTCCAGGCGGGTGAGCGAGGTATTGTAAAAGAAGAATAGCGCGTCGGTATCCGATGGCGCTTTGCCGCCATTTAAAAGCGCGTGTAGCAGCCAACTGCTGAACATCCCATGCGAGACAAGCAGCACCGTTTGATTGGCCCACGCATCACGGGAGAGGTCTAATAAACGTTGCGCGATGGTTGCGGCGCGGGCTTGGGCGTCAGCAACCGTTTCTCGGTCACGCTGCCACCAGCCCGCCTCGGTGATCGGTGGCGGTAGGTCGTAACCAGAGAACCGCTGCTGTATCTCCGCCCGTGTAAGGCCAGCCAGCCCGATAGCCTGCTCCCCTTCTAACCGATAGATGCCGCCTTGCTCGCACACATCCCACCACACCTGTACCGGTAACGCCAAGGCCGCCGCTAACGGTTGGGTGGTTTGCAAGGCGCGTAACATCGCGCTGGTGATGACCCGATCAAACTGATAACCTAGCTCGCTCAAATCGCCGTCGCGCCACGCGAGCGTATCGCTCACGCGGTCCGGCTCGGTAGCGGCCTGCAAGTACGCCGCGAGGCGCTCCGCTTGTTGGTGGCCTAGCTCGGTTAAGGGCGGGTCCGCTTGGCGCTGGTTTAGGCGATCCACATTGGCGTTGTTCACAGACTGCGCGTGCCGCACAAGATAAAGTCGCATTTGGGCCTCTCTTGCGTTAGTCGTCCAGAATATTCAGCTTGGCAAAGCTCGCCATCAACTGCTTGATGCCGACCTGCTCGAACGCAACCGTTACTTGTTCATCTTCCCCCGCCGGGTGGCTTTCAATCACGATCCCCTTACCGAATTTGCTGTGTTCAACCTGCATCCCGGAGCGATACTGCGGCGATTGTGCGCCGGGGAAACTCACGATCTTATCTTCGGGGTCGCCATAGCGGGCCTTACGCGCCGCCCGCAGGAAGTCGTCCGCGTCTGGGTTCCACATCATCGACTGTTCATAATCGGATATGGCCCGGCGCTGGTTGGTGCTGCTGTCGCCGCCGTCGAGCAAATGCGACGGCAGATCGTACAAAAACCGAGACGGCCCAAGCGGTTCGGTATACCCGCCAAAGCGCCGCCGGAACGCCCGCGTTATGTACAGTTGATCCCGCGCACGGGTGATCCCAACGTACAGCAAGCGGCGTTCTTCCTGGATGCCGTCCGGCTCATCAATGGCCCGCATATGCGGCAGCAGGCCATCTTCTAGCCCGGTTAAAAACACGACATCGTATTCTAGGCCCTTGCTGGCGTGCAATGTAAGCAGGGTCACGGCGTCATCGGTGGCGCTCTCATCAACGCTGGTGGCGAGGGCGGCATTGGTCAGGAAGTCGGTCAGGGTTTCAAAGTCTGGCGATTTCAGCCGCCCGCGCAACTCTTTCAGGTTGTCGCGGCGGTCGTGTAGCTCGTCGTCGTCTTTGCAGAGCGTGGCGAGGTGAGCTTCGTAGCCGGTCTGGTCGATAATCTTCTGGAGCAGGTCCGGGTAGGGGAGGTTATCGGCGTCCCGTTGCCAGCCAGCCAGCATGATCCCGAAGTCGGCTAGCTTACGGTTGCCGCCCGCGTTCAGCCCAGGGATTTCTTCGCCCTCCACCAACGCGATGAGCGCATCATTGTAAGTTCGCTGTTGGTCAGTGGCCCATTGTTCAAACGCGGCTTGTGTTTTCGCACCGATCCCGCGCCGGGGTGTGTTGATCACGCGGTTAAAGCTAACCAGATCGTTTTGCGAGTTGAGTAGGCGCAAATAGGCCAGCATATCTTTAATTTCGCGGCGCTGATAAAAAGCTGTCCCGCCGATTAAACGGTAAGGTAACCCATAGCGTGCGAGTGCTTCTTCCAGGGCGCGAGATTGATTATTGGTCCGGTACATCACCGCGATTTCTTCATACGATTTGCCCGCCGCCCGCAACCGTTCGATCTCTTTCACGACGAACTCGGCTTCTTCATTCTCGTCAAAGGCTTCGTAAATAAAAATATTGGCCCGGTCGGTGCGCTCCGTGAACAGCTTTTTCGGGGTGCGATCCGAGTTGTGATCGATCACGGCGCGGGCGGCATCGAGTATGACCTGAGTCGAACGATAGTTTTGCTCTAGCAGGATCGTCTGTGCGCCCCGGTAATCGCGCCGAAAACGGGCGACGTTACGGTAATCAGCCCCACGAAAGCCGTAAATCGCCTGGTCCTCATCGCCCACAACAAAGACGTTCTGCTGCGGCTTGCCCCACAAGCGCACGAGTTCATACTGGGCCGTGTTCGTATCCTGAAACTCATCGACCAGCACATACTCGAACCATCGCTGGTAGTTTTCACGGACGGCGGCGTCTTGCCGCAGCAGTAAGACCGTGTGCATGATCAGATCGTCGAAGTCCATCGCGTTACTACTGCGCAACCGGATTTGATACTGTTCGTACAACCGGGCGATCACTTCATCCTCATAGGACGACTTCGGGTATTGCGCCGGGCTGACCAGTTCGTTCTTCGCGTCGGAAATGCGATTGAGGACCGCGTATTCGTTCAGCTTCAGGCGCTTGAGGTTAACGCCGATGTCGTCTACCGCCTGCTTAACGACCGTGCGCTGGTCGGACGTGTCGTAGATCAAATAGCTGCGGTCGAACGGCCCTAGCACGCCGTCGGGTTGGTCGTTAGCCTCGGAACGCAACAGCCGCGCACACAACGCATGGAACGTGCCAATACGCAGGCCGCGCACCTGTGCCGGGACCAGCCGCTTCACACGCTCGCGCATTTCGCCGGCGGCTTTGTTGGTGAACGTCACCGCGACAATCTGATAGGGTTTGATGTTGTGTTGGTGGATCAGGTGGGCGATGCGGCGCGTCAGCACACGGGTTTTACCGCTACCAGGCCCTGCCAAAACCAGCACCGGGCCATCCGGGGCGGTCACAGCGGCGCGTTGTTGCGGGTTGAGCGTATTTAGATATTCCACAGCGGGGCGGCTCCACGATCCAGTTTGAACATGAAGCCTATTGTATCATGCCGGGGGGGGCGTTTCTAGCAAGGCCTAGAATGAGGCAGGGTAATCGCTTCAAATCTGAATTGACGTAAAAAAAGCATTTTGTATTGTTAAAAAGTATAGTGGGGGCTTTGCCCCCACACCCCCACAAGGATTTAGCAATCCTTGACCGGCGCTTTTTGGCGCAAAGCGCCAAAAA
>DAOTUA010000144.1:0-23811 GCA_034437355.1 Anaerolineae bacterium
GTGGGGGTATTGGTCGGCGTAAATGTTGGCGTCGGGGTATTGGACGGGGTAAACGTCGGCGTGGGTGTAAATGTTGCCGTTGGGGTGTGGGTCGGGGTAGACGTCGGCGTCGGGGTATTGGACGGGGTAAACGTCGGCGTGGGCGATGGGGTATCGGTTGGTATGGCAGGCGTATTGGTTGCCAGCTCTAGTGGCGGCGCTGCCGGGCGCGGGGTGTTGGTGGCTAAATCTAGGTTGGGTAACCCGGTGGGGGTATCTTGTGCAAACTGGGCGGATGGTGTGATGATCAACAGAAATCCCGTTAGCAATAAGGTGATGGTTCGGCGCATAAGTCCTCTTGAGTTGGCTTCCCTCTAATGAGTTTCGGACGATGCACTATACAATCTGGTTAAAGAAAATCACAGGGTACGATGGGGTATGCTATGATGGCAAAGCTAGCGAAATAGGTAAGGCACGGTATGGGTTAGCGCGTCTAGTACATTTGATGGAAATGAAGTGGAGTTCGTACATGGCAAACCGCCGACTGTTGATCTGTTATGCGCACCCTGATGATGAAAGTTTTGGGCTGGGGGCGCTGATTGCAAAGTATGTTGAGGAAGGGGTGGATGTTTACTTAATTTGTGCCACCGATGGGGCGGCGGGGTCGATGGATGAAGAACACCTGGCGGGCGGCAAAACCGTGCGTGAGGTCCGTTTGAGCGAGCTAGACTGTGCCGCACAGACACTCGGCTTAAAGGAGGTGTTTATGCTTGGCTACCGCGATAGTGGCATGATGGGTAATGCGGAAAATGAGAACCCGGCGTCGCTGTGGTATAACTGGCAACAGACACCGGACGAGGTAACCCGGCGCGTGACGGAGGTCATCCGGCAGGTGCAACCGCAAGTGATCATTACCTTTAACGAGTATGGCGGCTACGGGCACCCCGATCATATCGCGATCCAACAGGCGACAGTTGCAGCTATGCAGGTTGTGAATGATCCGGGTTATCTGACGGGCGATCACACGCCGTATCAACCGCAAAAGCTGTATTATTCCGGGGTGCCGAAGTTGCCGGTGCAGCTTGGTATCTGGACAGCACGCCTGAGTGGGAAGAACCCGCGTGCGCTGGGTCGGAATGCGGATATTGATATTGTGGCGATTTTAGATCACGTTGACACGCCCACCACACGTATCAATATTGCGGCCTATTATGAACAGTGGAACGCGGCGAGCAATTGCCACGCCAGCCAGCAGACGGGCGGCTTTTTGAACTTACCGACCTGGGTTCGGCGGCGGGTATTCCCATCGCAGGCTTTCCGGCGGGTATACCCCCCCGGTGCCCCAAACCGGGTCGATGAGACTGATTTATTCGCCGGTGTGAGCCGCACACAAACGGAGCCAGCCACAGTATGAGTGAAATCCCTGAAGGGCAACATCGTATTGATCGGCTGTTAGACGCTATCGAACTGGTCCAGGCCGACCGCCGCGAGGAAGCCCGCGCGATGCTGCGCGAGTTGATCCGTGAAGATAGTAATTTTGAGTACGCCTGGTTGTGGATGAGTGTCGCGGTCGATTCGATTGAGCAGAGTTCGTTATGTTTGGATAATGTGCTACGGGTCAACCCCAATAACTTTCACGCTGCCGGGGCGCTATATCGCCTCCGAGAGCCGGATATGGAGATGCAGAAACGGCGGGGGCGGATGATCTTGCTGCGAGACATGGCCTTTTCGGGGATGTGGGTCTTTATTCTGGTATTGATCCCGGTATTTTTGTTCTTGGTGATGAGTGGCAATATCCCTATGGGATGAGCATTGGGATGTAGTGCTGGGCGATAACCTGCTGGCCGGCTTCCGCCTGGACCCACCCAATAAAGGCGCGATAATCGGCTTGTGGTTCGGCAGGCCCTACGATGAACAGCGTCGAACGTAGCGGATAGGTATTATTACGGATGTTATCCTGTGTGGGATGAATGCCATCAACCGCCAGGGCGAGTACATCGGGCGTTAAAGCGCCGAGCGACACATAACCAATGTTGCCCCGGTTAGCTTCAACGAGCTGTAACATGGCGGTATTAGACGGGACGATCAGGGCGGAGGATGTGATCGACCGGCGGCCCATCATCAAGCGTTTAAACTCATAGCCCGTTGCGGACCCATCTTCGCGTGTGATGACCTGTATCGGTTCATCTGCGCCACCGTATTGACGCCAGTTTTGTGTGTTCCCCTGATAAATATTACGGATTTGGGCGCTGGTGAGTGCCTGGAAGGGGTTATCGCGGTGGGTGATAACGGCGATACCGTCTTGCCCGATGGGGGCTGCCCACAATGGGCTATCGACGGGAAGATGGTTGGTGACGAAAAACGAGTTTTCGGTGTGGGTAGCTTGTTGCAAGAGTGTATTGTAGTTATGTGTTTGGATGTCGATCACATAACCGGGGTAGGTATCGGTATAGGCAACGGCCAGGGCTTTCGTCAGGGGGGCAACCGCTGGGGTTGAGTAGATACGCAACGTTTGGCTATTTATATTTGGCGTCGCTGCTGGGATGGCCTGCGGGCTACAACTCGTCAGTGTCAGGGCAGCGATGAGTAGGGTTTTACGGGCAGTGCGTATCACGTCCGTTTATATCTTTAGCGAACAAGGCGAACAGGTTAAGATGCCAGGTAGTGCCCCAGGAAAGCCTGGGTGTAGTGTGCGAGTCGCCCATCAATAATAGCCTGACGCATGTTACGCATATGATTGGTCAGGAAGGCGATGTTTTGCAGGCTGAGCAGGTAATGCGCCAAGAGTTCGTTTGTTCGTACTAAATGGCGGATGTACCCGCGTGTAAATTCGTTGGGGTACCCGCCGAGTTCGGCGTCCATGGGGTCTTGGCTGTGTTGATGCTCAGCATTACGCATATTTAAACGTCCATGATGTGTAAACACCGTTCCATGCCGTGCGATACGGGTTGGCATGACGCAATCAAACAGATCGACCCCGCGCCTAACGGCTTCTGTGAGGTCCTCCGGTGCGCCAACCCCCATCAGATAACGCGGTTTATTGGCTGGCAACATGGGGACGGCGAAATCGAGTGTGGCGTACATGTCGGTTTTACTTTCCCCAACAGCTAAGCCACCCACAGCATAACCGGGGAAATCCAGCGTTTGCAAAAAGGCGGATGATTCCGCCCGTAAATCCTCGAATATCCCCCCTTGCTGGATGCCAAAGAGGGCCTGCACGTCGTCGTGTGGGTGGGCCTGACGACAGCGGGCAGCCCAGGCACTCGTGCGCCGAACGGCCTGTTGTACGATCTGGCGATCATGGGGAACGGGGCATTCATCGAAGGCCATAATAATATCGGCCCCTAAGTTTTGTTGTATCTGGACGGAGACTTCCGGCGTGAAACGGTGTTTACTGCCGTCGTGATGACTGCGGAAGGTCACGCCATCGTCATCAATTTTGTTCATATCCGACAAACTAAAGACCTGGAACCCGCCGGAATCGGTCAGAATGGGGCCGGGCCAGCGCATGAACTCGTGTAAGCCGCCAAAATCGCGGATGAGTTCGCTACCGGGCCGCAGGTGCAAATGATAGGTATTCGCCAGCACCAGCGAGACGTTCATCGGGCCTAAATCCTTGGGCGGGACGGCCTTCACACTGGCCTGGGTAGCGACAGGCGCGAATACTGGCGTTTCGATGGGGCCGTGTGGGGTGTGTAAGACCCCGGCGCGGGCGTTACCATCCTGGGCGATCAATTCAAATTCAAATGCCATCGCGTTTCGCTACTTTCTATATCGAGACATTTGATTATTATAACAAACAATAGGGTAGTCGTCGTGATGCAACAGGAATGATATAGTTGTGCCAGATATATGTTTGCTAGCAGCATAAGGTCGGTCGGATATGATTAGCCTTCAAGATTTGTTAGAGGCTGCCAACGGGCAGTTATTCGGGGAAGCCGCCGGGCACCTTTTTAGTGGGTTTTGCCTGGATGTACGCCGCGTGCAACCGCGAGATATTTTCGTGGCAACCCGTGGCGATTATGTGGACACACACCAAGACATGCCGCAAGCTGTAGCGGCAGGGGCAACCGGGTTATTGTGTAATACACCGCCAGACTTCGATACGGAGGGGGTGACGGTGATTGTGGTGAAAGACCCGGAAGCGGCCCTGATGAGTTGGGCACAGGCGACTATCGGTAAGATGAAGGCGAAACCCGTTATCGTGGCAGGGACGGCTGGGCAAGCGACCACGATTGAGTCGATCCGGCGGGTGCTGCAAACGGCCTATAACGTCCATGCGACCCCCTACCGGCTGCACCCGGGGCGTTTGCACATCCCCCTGGCCTTAGCGGACCTGCAAAGCGATCACGATTTTGTCGTGCTAGACCTACAAGCGAACCTCCCCGGCGAGCTTTCGCAGGCGGTACAGACGATTGAGCCGGAAGTAACGGTTATTAACAATATCGGGCAAGCGTTTTTGACCCGGTTTCAGACGGTAGAGCGCATCGCACAAGATCATGAGGTGACGCTCAAATACCTGCCGCCCAATGGCCTGGCGGTATTAAATTACAACGATGATGTCGTGCGCCCGTTACAACAAGTTACCAGCGCCCGCACGCTGACTATCGGCGTAGACTCTTACGGGCCGGACCTGCAAGCGTTTAAGGTGATTATTGGCCCGAATGGGACCGGGTTCGACCTGCGCTACGGTGAACAACGGATCGTCGGGCGTTGGACGCCGCTATTGGGGCGGCATCAGTTATATAGTGTGTTATCCGCGTTGGCGGTCGGGCTACACTACGATATTCCGCTTGAGCAGGGTTTAAAAACCCTGGCAGAACAACAGCCGTTATTGGGGCGGATGAATACGCTCATTGGCGAAAATGGGTGCATCCTGGTGGACGACACCTACGACGCCACGCCAGAATCGACGCTGGAGGCGCTCGATTGGCTGGAAGATATTAAAGCCAAAGACCCAGACAGCCGTTTTGTTTTCGTCTTTGGCGATATGGATCATCTGGGCGAAGCCACCCGCGCCGCCCATCGGAGTGTAGGCCGCCGGGCGGCGGAAGTGGCGGACGTGATCTTGACGGAGGGCGGGCGGGCGGCGCTGGCAGGGCGGGCCGCCCAGGATACCGCCGCCCCTGAGCAGTTGGTTTTCATCGCACACAGCATTAAAGATGCGGTCGATACGCTGCGGCACGACATCGCGCTTAACGAAAACGATATTGTGCTACTCAAAGGCGGCAGCAACGCTCGTATGGAAATGATCGTCCGGGCGCTGTTGCCGGATACCAATGATCACGGTCAACTGGTGCGTCAGACCGATATTGAGGGGCTTGGCCTAACGGAAGAGAGTATGCGCCCCAGTTGGCTTGAGATCGACCGGGAGGTCTTGGCCAATAACGTCCAGGTCATCAAGCAAATGGTGGGGGATGATGTCACGCTGATGGCAACCGTCAAAGCGGATGCTTACGGGCATGGCGCGGTGGCGGTTAGCCGGGTGGCTTTGCGCAACGGGGCCGAATATCTGGCAGTGGCATCGATCAGCGAGGCGTTAGAGTTGCGCAATGCCGGCATCGACGCGCCGATCTTGGTGCTGAGTTATACCCCGGTCTATGCGGTGCGCGATGCGATCCGCAACGACATCACGATTACTATTTACGACCTGGAGTTGGCGCGTGCGTATCACAAGATCGCCAGGGAGCTACACCGCCGGCTCAAGGTGCATGTCAAGCTCGATACCGGGATGGGGCGGCTCGGTATTCTCCCCGAAGATGCGGTGACGTTATTCCGGCATTTGGCACATATGCAACACATCGAGATCGAAGGGATTTACACGCACTTTTCGATGGCGGATGCTGACCGCGACTTTACCATGGCACAGGTGCAAGCGTTCAAAGAGACGTTGATGCCGGTTCGGGCCGCCGGGATCAACATAAAATATGTACATGCGGCTAATTCTGCGGGGGTGCTGCTGGATACGGATATTCACTTTAGCTTGGTCCGTACAGGGATTTTGATGTACGGGGGGAAAATCTCGGCCTTAGCGCAGACCCCGCCAGGTTTGCAACCGTTAATGACGTGGAAAACGGTCATCGCTCAGGTGAAAACCCTGCCGCCAGGCCATGCGGTGGGCTACGGCAACACATACTTTACCCGCCGGGAGGAAAGGGTAGCGGTGATCCCGGTGGGGTATGGTGATGGGTTCCGACGGACCCCTAATTGGGGTGAGGTGCTGGTGAACGGACAACGGGCACCGATACGCGGGCGGGTGAGCATGGAGAAAACGGTCATTAGTTTGGAAGGAATCGACAAGGCCAGCGTGGGCGATGAGGTGGTTTTGCTGGGGCGGCAGGGCGATGAGGTGATCACGGTTGAGGATATTGCGGAACGGCTGGGGACGATCAACTATGAGGTCTACACCAGTATTTTAGCGCGTATCCCCCGGCTTTGAGCGCCCACAGCAGCAGCGCAAGGGTAATAGTTAGAGCAGGGCTTGAATGTCGGCGGCGATGTCTACGGGGGGGGTGCCGAACGAATACAGCACGATCAAGCGCCCGCGTGGGTCTAGCAAGAACAGCGAGGCGGTATGGTCTACAAGATAGCTAGCCTGTGTCCCTTCGACTTCGCGCCTTTCGTAGAAAACATTAAACATATCGGTGACGGTGTTGAGGGCGGCTTCATCGGTGGTGGTCATGCCAACGAAAGCGGGGTCGAAGCGTTCCAGGTAACGGCCTAGCAAGTCCGGGGTATCGCGCTCGCCATCGACACTGACAAAAACAAAGTTCACACGCTCGGCGGCATCGCCTAATTCACGTTTCACACGCTTGAACTCGGTCAGTGTGAGGGGGCATACATCCGGGCAATGGGTATATCCAAAAGACATCAACGTATAGTTGCCCAGCAGCACATCTTGGGTGATGGGGTCGCCATCTGTGCCAGTTAGGGCGAATTCACCGATAGGTCGCGGTGGGTCGAGTACGGTCCCTTGTTGGCTGGTGATAGTCGGTGGCATGGTGAGTTGAACAATGCCCCACACAGCCCCAGCGGTGATCGCGAGTAGAACGCCAGCACCGAGCAGTAACCGTAAAGGTTGTATACGTGTTGAGCCTGTCATGTGTTGTGTGTCCTGAGTACGCTAGAAACGGTATTTGTGCATTTTAGCACAACAGGTTTCAGGCCCCTAGAGTGTTTCCGGGGTGGGTATGCTATAATCAACCTTTATATTTGTGTAGAGAGAGTGAGCCGTTAGTTATGCGACAGTTTCGAGCGCTGTTCAAGATCGACATTGATGATAAATCCGGTGTGATGTATATCGTTGGCGAAAAGGGGACCCACGACTACCCTTCGATGATGGTCAGCCGTGAGGGGGCGTATGTACCGATCTCGGTGAGCTACGGCCCGATTGAATTGGCGCTGCGGTTACGGCACGAGGATTTAGGCCGGGCTATCGGGCGTTTGCAGCCAATTGACGGTTTGCAAACGACGCGGCAAGTCGGGAGTACGAGCGCCTATCTGGGGTTGGGGTTGCGCTCGGATGGGACGTTGGTGATGCGCCCGACAGTCGTTGCGGATGCACGCGGTTATTTGAGCTTAAACCTGACACTACCGCCAGAAGTCCATCAAAAGCTGGTAACGTGGCTAGAGATCGACCCGCAATCGGCAGCGGCAGCACAGGAATAACACAACCCGAATTTCGGATAAGGATTTTAACGTCGAGTGACCCAAAACGGAGCTTAACACACAACGCCGGCGCTAGCAGCGCCCCGACTAAGCCCCGTATAGCGCCCGGTAGATGCTGTGATTGCGGTAGATCAATTGGATGTAGAGGCGGGTACTGTCAATGGTGATGGTTGTCATGAATAGGTCCGGGTTGCCGCCGGATAAACTGAGCCAGTCTTGCGCACGGCCCGGCCCGGCATTGTAGCCGGCAAGCGCGGCAGTGACGTTACCGCCGAAGCGTTGAAGTTGTTCATCGAGATAATACGTGCCGAACGTTATCGACGCATACGGGCGGAACAGGTCCGTGTGTTGGTAGTCGGGCCAACCCAGTTGTTGGGCGATGTACTGCCCGGTACTGGGGATGACCTGTGTGAGACCTTTTTCGTCGGCGGCGGCGGTCGCATTAGCGTTAAACAGGCTTTCGTGGCGGATGAGCGAGAGCATCAGCAGCGGGTCGGCATCGGGGCCGCCCACCTGTTGGATCACATCGGCATAGTAGGCCGGGTAGCGCATCCGGGCGATGTAGGGGGGCGCGTCTAGCGTGCTAACGTTGGCAATCTGGATGGTGTGAGCGGCAGCAAAGATCGACGGGTAATACGCGCCCATATCGCGCAGGTAAACCGCAAGTTGATAGGACGCGAGCGCGTCCTGGCTATCCCGCTTTTCGTTGATGATGTCGAAGAACTCGGTTTCGGCCTCGGTGTATTGGCCCAACTGCCATAGCTCGCTACCCCGAACCAGGCGCGGATCGGCGGCGAGTTGAGGCGAGAGGGGGTAAAGTGGCCCGCCTTGCTGGATAGCGAAGGTTTGGCGTAGCCAGGTTTCGGCTTCGGCGCGGGTGGTGTCGGTATCAAAGGTGAAGGTGGTTTGGGCCGGGGGTTGGAAGGCGGCGACACCGTTTACGATGTCTCGCGAGCGAGCCGCAAAGTAGCTATCCGGCGCGGCATCTAGTGCGGACTGAAAAGCGCGGGTGGCGGTATCCTCATTACCGGCCTGCCGTGCAATCTGCCCCAGCCAGAAGTAGGCCGCCGCCCGATCTTCCCCCTCGGCTGTGACGGCTAAACGGGCGTACATGCGCTCGGCTGTGCTGAAGTTGCCGGCGGCATAGGCACTGGAGGCACCGATAAACAGGCCGCTCTGAGCTTGGTCGGTGTTGGGGTAGGCATCCGCTAACCGTTCAAAAGTCTGGGCGGACAGGGTCGCTTCGCCGTTGGTCCCGTAGAGATACCCCACCCGCCAGAGGGCTTCGGCGGCGGTGTCGGTCAGGTAGGCGTAGTTTTCGGCAATTTGCGAGTAACGATCAACCGCTGCCAGCCAATCCCCCGCAAGGAACAACGTGCGGCCCTGTTCGAGCAGCGCGTCGCCAAATGCCGGTGATTGCGGGTACTGGTCGATGACGGTACGAAAAGCGACGTTCGCCGCGTTGTTATTGTCGATCTGACGGTAGGCCCGGCCCAAAAACAGATAGGTGTCGGTTGGTACGTTGGCGAGTGGGGTCTGGGTGGTGTAGCTATTGAAAGCGTCGATAGCTAACGGGTAGTCGCCATAGTTGAAGGCGACAATGCCCCGGTCATAATCGCTCAGGTTGATGTTGGCGGCGTCTAGTTCGCGCATGGCATCGTAGGCGGTGGACGTAGACGGGTAGTTATCGAAGATGATTCGCATCCGGGCTAGCCCGTCAGTGGGAGAGCCGTTATTGAGAAGGGCCTGCCCCGCCATATATTGGATGCTAGCGCGATAGGCGGGGTTCTGGGCAACAGATAGGATCGCGTCGTACTCTGCGATAGCTTCGGTGAGTTGCCCGCCGTTCAGGTAGATTTGCGCTAACCGTTCGCGCAGCACCAACAACGGAACCAGGCTCCGGTTAGCAGCGACAGCCTGTTCGTAGCTTTGGAGGGCGGCGGGGCGCTGGCCTAATGCGAGTTGCGCATCCCCGACGCGCTCGTACACATAGCTATCTAGCAGGCCCGGCTGTAACGAGAGATAGGTTTCAAAATCCGTGAGGGCCTGCCCCCACTCAGAACGGCCCAGGTAGGCATCGCCGCGTAAGAAATAGGCTTGTGGTACGCGGGGGTGATCTGGGTAGGTGATGATGAGCGTGGTTAGTGGGTCGATTGCCAACCCGAATAAGCCCTCTAAGACCGCGACTTGCCCGGACCGGAACAGGGCTTCCGGTTGGGTATCGCCCGGCACACTGGCGGCCCTTTGGTAGGTTTGCAGCGCATCCGAGTAGTAGCCATTCAAACGCTGTTGGTCCGCTTGTTGGAGCAAGACCGATGGGTCTACGTTGGGGGTGGGGGTGGCAGATGGGGCCGGGGTGCTAGTGGGGAGGCGGGTTGCCGCCACCGTCGCAGCAATCTCGGTGCGTTGGGCTGGGGGCGCGTCCGATGTGACGATGATCACATCCGGTTGGGCGGATAAGGAACAGCCGATCAGTGTCAGCAGGATCGGGAACAGGCTAAGGGTGCGGGTTAGTTTTTCCATGATGGCATTATCAGCACAACCGGGCGGGCTGTCAATAAACGGCTGCTCTACGCTAGCGGTACAGATGGGCTTTCGGGTAGACAGGGATATTTTGGGGCGTGTGCCATTCATGGATCGGGCGTGTCGAACTCGCCCGCCAGCCAGGGAACCCCGTAGCCGACCACCAGATGACCGGCTTCTGCCAGGGCGTTGCCGAGTTGCTCGGTGTTGCTGTACTGCCACCAATGCTGCGATGAAGGGAGAATCGGCACGTCGAAGTCATTCACCACCAGCACACTGAGCAATTTACGAGCAAAGCGCGGATGTTGGCTGTGGGCCTGGGCATTTGGCTGGTCCGTGCGGACGAGCGAGACGCGAAAGCGAGACGAAACGGCCCCACTCCACTCGGTAGCGGGTAGGTACAGCAGTTGAAATTCGATAAAGCCGTGAAGACCGTCTGCAAGCGACGTTTGAAAGCGGAACAAGCCCCCAGCCTGTTTGACCGGGGAATCCACTAGATGATAACCAGCCGCCCGGAACGCCTGCCCCACAACGGTGATTAACAGCGTGCGGAAATGGTCGGTTGCCTGTTGTTTGGGGGTACTCACTGCCAGTACCCCTCCAATAGCGCCAGGCCGTCTTCTTTGAGGAGCTTTGCCAGGATTTGGGCGGTGTTATAGGCGTCGTCTACGCCGCGATGATGCCGCCCGTCCATCTGAATTTCCATGCGCTTGAGTGCCCGTGCCATACCAATACGTTTCCCGTCGTTGCGCCGGTCGGCGTAAACGCCTTTGAGGTCTACATGGAGCGGGCTAAACGGATAAGGTACGTTGAAGCTATCCGTCTGTGCGACGAACATTCGCAGGTCATAACCGCCCCAACTCACCCACATATAGTTTTGGGCGTGGTAGTCCTGGCGGATAACTTGGCAGGCGTCGGCAAAGGTCATTCCATCTGCGACCATCTCCGGTGTGATTGAGGTAAGATCGGTACAAAATTCGCTGATTTTAGATCGGGTCGGTTGGATCAGCAGGCCGCGCTTATCATGGATTTTTAGCGTGTCGGTATCTAACCAGCAGATGCCGATCTCGATAATCTCGGACTGCTGACCGGGTGGCACGCGGTTTTTTTTCCAGCAGGTGGCCTCTAAATCCACCACAGTGATCCGATCTCGTTGGACGCTCATAACAACTTTTCGACCTCCGCCGGGGTGGTGACGGGCATCTGGCAAGCAAAGTTTTTGCAGACGTAAACTGTCGGCTCTGCGTTACGCATGGTGCGTTGATTAAGTAGCGGGATAGTGGTTTCGCCTTCCACATCGGAGGCTGCCAGGGCAGTGATCACGTTTGGGCGGTAGGGCTGGCGGATGACATCCAATAGGTGTTGGGTGGCGGGGTCATCTAGCGGGCCGACGAGCGCAACTTCTTTGAGACCGCGCACCATCATATCTAACGCATTGAGGGCTTCGGCGAAGGCTTGCGGGTACTGGTGCATGGCATTGACCAACAAGCGCAGGATGCCCCGCGCGGCGTCGTAGTAGCGGCTGTCGCCGGTGTAGGCGCTCAGGCGTAAGAACTGCTTGGCGATCATGGTATTGCCGGACGGTACGGCGTTATCTTGCAAATTGCGGGGGCGCACGACAAGCGTTTCGTGATCGTCGGAGGTGTCATAGAACCCGGCTTCGGGTGCGGCGAACTGATCTAGCACGACATCCGCCAGCCGACGGGCCTCTTTGAACCAGCGGTCGTCAAAGGTCGTTTGGTAGAGTTCAAGATAGGCGTCGATGACGTTGGCGTAATCTTCTAAGTAGCCGTTGAGCTTGCTCTCTCCGTTTTTGGATGTGCGGTACAGGCGTCCATCGTCAGCCGTCATGGTATTGAGCAGGAACTCCCCGGCACGGATGGCGGCGGCGCGATAATCGTCCCGGCCTAGCACGCGGGCGGCTTCTGCCAGGCTAGCAAGCATCATGCCGTTCCAGCTTGCCAGGATTTTGTCGTCCAGGCCGGGCGGGATGCGCTCGGCGCGTTTCTGGTAGAGTGTGGCCCGCATCGCCTGGACTTTTTCGCGGAGGGCGGCGGGGGTCAGGTGGTGGCGGTCGGCAATGTCCTCGTCAGACTCTGCGATATACAGAATATTTTTGCCCTCAAAGTTGCCGCCCTCGGTGATCCCCCAATAATCCTTGGCGAGTTCGGCATCGTCACCGAGTGCCACCTCAAGTTCGGCCTCGGTCCAGACGAAAAACTTCCCTTCTTCGCCTTCGCTGTCGGCGTCGGTGGCGCTGTAGAAGCCGCCGGCGTCGGCGGTCATCTCGCGCAGGATATAGTCGTAAACATCCTGGGCGACGTGGCGGTAGAATGGTTCGTCGGTCAATTGCCAGGCGTGCAGGTATACGCGGCTGAGTTGGGCGTTATCGTAGAGCATCTTCTCGAAGTGCGGGACAAGCCATATCTGATCGACGCTGTAACGGGCAAAGCCGCCCCCAACCTGATCATACATGCCACCGCGTGCCATGCGGGTAAGCGTCAAGTGGAGGATATCAGCAACGTCATGATGACCGGTGCGCTGGTAGCAACGCAGCAGGTATTCGAGCGTCATCGGTTGGGGAAACTTGGGCGCGGCGCTGAAGCCGCCGTTATCGCGGTCGGCAAGCTGGCGGAGTTTGGTCAGCGCGGCGTTGAGCAGGGGCAGCCCCAGGTCGCTATCTTCCCCGCCAATGCCCAGCACTTCACGTTTGAGCGCGTCGGTCAGGCTATCTGCGGAGTCCTCAACTTCGCGGCGGCGGTTGGCGTAGGCATCATGGACGCTGTGCAGCACTTGCTGGAAGGACGGCATCCCGTGACGGGGCTTATCTGGGTAATAGGTGCCGCCATAGAAGGGGCGACCGTCCGGCAAGAGAAAGACGGTCATCGGCCAGCCACCGCGCCCGGTGATCGCCTGGACAGCTTGCATGTAAATATCGTCAATGTCGGGGCGTTCTTCGCGGTCCACTTTGATGTTGATGAACAGGTCGTTCATCACGGCGGCGGTGGCCTCATCTTCAAAGCTCTCGTGGGCCATCACATGGCACCAGTGACAAGCACTATAGCCAACGCTCAGCAAGATCGGTTTGTCGGCGGCTTGGGCGGCCTGGAGCGCGTCGGGTCCCCAGGGGTACCAATCGACCGGATTTTCTTTGTGTTGGAGGAGGTAAGGGCTGGTTTCGTGTTGCAAACGGTTCATAATATGCCTTTGGAACGCTAAACAGGTTCACCCAACCATACACAACCCGGCGTTATAAATAAATATGATGGGTGGTTACCAGCTGCTAAAAATATCTTTACCACTCTCGTTATCGGTTTTTTTCGTTTCGGAACTATCATCGGGATACCAGAATTTACGCATCCAGCCGAACAACTCCGCGCTAAGCGAGGGCGTGATGCGCACGGCAGCCTCAAAATTATTGGGGGAAAATGCTAACATGCTGATATAGTAAGTATGTGGCACACAGATGACATAATCTTTTTCCCAACGAGATTGCCCCCACAAGAACACAATATCGTCAATGCGGGTTTGCATGTTATCGAGCCAGGCGCTGCGGTCCAGTTCGCTGAGTTCGCTCAGGTGAAAGCGTAGCGAAAGCATCGAGCCGAACATGAAAGAAAATTGCATGTTTGAATGATTCGCGCCGATGTCGACAATGAGGCTGGCGGCCCCATCCTGAGACATCAGGGTGGCAACGCCACGGTCGCCGTCGCCGTACAGATCACGGAATTTGACGGTAGACATCAGCGGCATGTTGGGGAAGCGTTGCACTAATTCGCGGTTGAGGTCGATCTGCTCTTTGAAAAAGGGCTGTAGTGTCAGCGGGACACTGCGCATGGCAATGTTGATTTCCTGGGTATCTCGCGAGGCCCCCGGTGATAGTAGGAATTTGTCGATGCTGTCCGGTTCATCCTGGTAGGTGTCTTTGTCAATTTTATCCGGCATGGATGATGCTCCGAGATGTTTTCCTAGATAGGTAAACCCATTGTAACGTAATTTGATCGGATAGGCACGCGAATAAGTGTGGCCTGAGTCTTTAGACAGATTTCACAGTTACAACTGAAATTCTAACAAATTCAGTTTACAATGTGGGAAGTTTACAACCACTTAAAAAAACATGATCGAGTAGGAAATATGCAATTCCCACCGAAAAAAGATAGAGATGAGCGTCCTCCTAACAACCAGGGGGAGAACGGCAACGATAACAACTCAGATAACAACTTCCCCCAATTTGATGTGCCGCGTTGGGTATGGGTGGCTGTGTGGCTGGTATTTTTGTCGTGGATATTCCTGCAATTAGGCGGGAACGGCGGCTTAGGCGGGGCTGGCCAGACAATCAACATCGCGTATTCGGACTTACGCGCAGAGGTGCGACAGGGGAATGTTGCCGAGGTGAGTATTGGTGATGAAACGATTAGTGGTCAATTCAACAGGCCGATCACCTACCCGGAAAACGGTAGCAACCCGGTCACATCCGACCAATTTGAAACGGTGATCCCACCCGATTCACATTCGGAGTTGGTCGCGTTGCTAGACGAAAATAATGTCGCGTTCCAAGCGGAGCGAACGTCAATCCCGGTAGCGTTGGTGATTTTGGGCCAGTGGGCACCGTTGATTTTGATCTTCGGCTTCATCATCTGGATGACGCGCCGCGCTCAACGGCAGGCATCGTCGGGTATCTTTGACTTCGGGCAATCGAAAGCCCGCGAGTATAAGAGCGACTTCCCGCAGGTGACATTTGAGGATGTGGCCGGGCAAGATGCGGCTAAATCCGAATTAGAGGAGGTCGTGGACTTCCTACAAGAGCCGGATAAATATATTGCGTTGGGGGCACGCATCCCGCGAGGAGTGCTGCTGATCGGTCCGCCGGGAACGGGTAAAACCCTGATGGCGCGTGCCGTTGCTGGCGAGGCGAATGTCGCCTTCTTTAGCTTATCCGCTTCGGAATTTGTGGAGATGTTCGTCGGTGTTGGGGCGTCCCGCGTGCGAGACCTCTTCAACAAGGCCAAGAAAGCAGCCCCCAGCATTGTGTTTATTGACGAGATCGACGCCGTTGGGCGGCAGCGTGGGGCTGGCCTGGGCGGTGGCAACGATGAACGCGAACAGACGCTCAACCAGATGCTAGCGGAAATGGACGGCTTCGACCGTACCGAGAGCGTGATCGTGATGGCAGCCACCAACCGCCCGGACGTACTAGACCCGGCCCTGTTACGCCCTGGTCGCTTCGACCGACAGGTAACAGTCGGGTCACCGGATCGTAAGGGACGCCACGAAATTCTCAAAATTCACACACGCGGCAAGCCGCTATCCGAAGATGTCAAACTGGAATCGCTGTCTAAAGCGACGATTGGTTTTTCTGGCGCGGACCTGGCGAACTTGGCGAACGAGGCCGCCCTGACAGCCGCCCGCAAAAACCATAAGCGCATCACCGGGCGCGATTTCTCCGATGCGTTCGACCGGATCGTGTTGGGGACGGAAAGCCCGCCGCTTACCAATGAGGAAGAACGAACGATTGTGGCCTATCACGAGGCCGGCCATGCGATTGCAGCGGCCCTCACGCCCGGCTCGGACCCGATCTTGAAGGTGACGATTGTCCCACGGGGGCAGGCCTTGGGCATCACCGCCACTTTGCCACAGGATGACCGCCGCAACTATTCCGAAACGTACCTGACCAACCGAATGGTGATGATGCTGGGCGGGCGGGCCGCCGAGGAAATCGTGTTTGAGGAGGTCACAACCGGGGCCGCCAACGACCTGCAACGGGTAACCGACCTGGCGCGGCGGATGGTGACGCAGTTCGGCATGAGCGAACGCATCGGTCAGATTAACTTTGGCGATAATGAGTCGCAACCGTTCCTGGGTTATTCATTGTCGCAGGGGCGCAACTACAGCGAGCAGACCGCGTTTATGGTCGATGAGGAAGTACGGGAGATCGTTGATCGGGTTTACACCCGCACGATTACGCTGCTCCGTGAAAACGAGGACAAGCTGAAAGCACTAGCAGAGGCGCTGCTAGAACATGAAGTGGTAGACCAAAACATGATTCGGGATTTAATCGGGGTTGATATTAGTGGCGACAACGAAACCGTGCTGCTGAACCCAGAAGGTGAGCCACTCGCGGAACCAGAGCCGGAAATAGAAACGGAAATGTCCACCGAAAGCGAACCAGATACAACCGACTAAGCGCGAGGGGGGCGCTGTGGCGTCCCCTACGTCGGCTTTACGGTTTTTTGTCTATGGTCGTAACTACTCAGGTAGTAAACACATCTTACGGTATCGCACCCGCCCTCACCCCCTAAATCCCCCTCTCCCAGTGCCAAAGGCACGTTTGGGAGAGGGGTTGGGGTGAGGGCTGAGTAGTTACCTATGGTCGCTTATATGGGGCGATTGCCCGCTAAGCCAATCTCTGGTGACTGGCACGAATACACGGTTACTGCTACAATTTGGCCCTATAATTGTTAAAAATGTTATAAAGGATGCTGTATGCCCAATGACTTTCTTTTCCGGGGCGACCTTGCCAGTTTAGACCCGGACGTAGCGGCGTTGGTCCGCCACGAAACAGCGCGGCAAGCGCGGTATCTGATTATGATACCCTCCGAAAGTACGATCCCGGAAGCCGTGCGCGAGGCGGTCGGCTCGGCGTTTCATAACATCTATGCGGAGGGCTACCCGCCATCTGCCATGCGGGATATGACCGAAGCCGAAATCTTGGATTACCCGCAACGGATGGCGGAATACCGGCGTAACAGCGACAAACGCTATTACAAGGGCACCGAATACGCCAACATCGTAGAATCGCTGGCACGGCGGCGGGTAGCGGAGGTATTCGCGACAGAGGCGGCCAGCGCCGACGAGCTATTCGTCAACGTGCAGCCGCTTTCTGGGGCACCTGCCAACAGCGCAGCTTATACGGCTATGCTGGAGGTCGGGGATACGGTGATGGGCTTGGACTTGCTCGACGGCGGTCATTTGACGCACGGTAGCCCGGTTAACCGCAGTGGTATCTACTATAACATTGTAAGCTATGGCGTAGACCCCACAACGGAACAACTCGACTATGACAACATCCGCGAGCTGGCGCTGGCGCATCAGCCGAAAATGATTATTGCCGGGTTTACCAGCTACCCCCTCGCGCCAGACTGGGCCAAGTTCCGCGCAATTGCCGATGAGGTTGGCGCGTACTTACTAGCGGATATTGCGCATACCGCTGGGATGGCGGCAGTCGGGGCCTACCCGAACCCGGTTGGGATTGCCGATGTGGTCAACTTCACCACCCACAAGACGCTCAACGGGCCACGCGGCGCGGTGAGCATCACGCATCGCCCAGACGTTGCCAAGATGATCGATAAGGCGGTTTTCCCTGGCGAACAGGGCGGGCCACACGTCAACAGTATTGCCGGGTTAGCGGTTGCGATGAAATTCGCGACAACACAGCAATTCTACGACCTGCAACATCAGACGGCGACAAATGCACAGGTCTTAGCGGAGACGTTACAGGAACGCGGGGTTCGGCTGGCCTACGGCGGCACAGATACGCACATGCTACTGGCAGATTGCAAGTCGATTCGTGGTGAGGATGACGCCTACCTGACGGGTGACATCGCCGCCCGCATCCTGGATTTAGTGGGGATTGTGGCCAATCGCAACACCATTCCGGGCGATCCTTCGGCCTTTAGCGCATCGGGCGTGCGCTTCGGCACACCGTGGATCACGCAGCGCGGTTTCGATGCGGACAAAACGCGCCGTCTAGGGCATATCATCGCGGATGTGTTCCACGCGATCACCCCGTACTGGCAGCCCGGCAAGAAGAAACCGATCCTACGCGCCAAAATCGACTTTGACGCTTTCCAACGTGCCCGGAACGCCGTCCGTGCGCTGGTGGATAGTATCGGGATCGATACCGACGCCACCGCCGACGATTACCCCCACTTCTACTACATGGAAGATGAAAACGCGGCCTTGGGCTGGATGGCGGTTCACATCCAGGGCGAACACGCCGAGGCCTTTCTCGACAAGGCCGTTACCGGGCAGGTGGTCGGGCTGGCAGACGGCGACCGGGCCGCGAGCTGGCTACTCGAAGCGGACGGCACGCCGATGAGCCGCGCCTATGTCGAAAAGACCGCGACGGGATATACGGTGCATGTCGCGGAGAAGCTGCAACGGGTGACGGCCTGGTTGCGCTCGCTCTCCGATGGGTTTGTACTGTTCGACCCGACCGACCTACAAGCTAAGCTGCCCGGCCCGGTGGTGGTCACCATAGCGGGGGCATCCGATATAGATGAGCGGGACGAGTGGGCCGCCGGGGTCGGGTACACGCAAAAACCGTACTTCATCGGCATAAACGGACAAAAGGCCGCCCTCCCAAAAGTTGAGGCGCTCCCGTTCTTCCAGTGGGAAGAGCCGGAGCGCGACCACCTGATGACCACCCCGTACATGGGTTGCACCAGCAACTAAAGGCGAAGCTGGTGCCGTTTGCCGGGTACGAGATGCCCGTCTACTACACATCCGTTGCCGGGGAACACCGCGCCGTGCGCGAGCATTGCGGGGTGTTCGATGTGGCGCATATGGGCGTATTCGATGCGGCTGGCCCTGGCGCAGCGGCTTTCCTGGATACCGTCTTTACGAACGACATCAGCAAAATGAGTGTTGGGCGTTCGCAGTATGGGTTTCTGTTGGATGTGGACGGGCAGCCACTCGATGATCTGATGATCTATCGGCTGGCGACAGATCATTTCTTTATCGTTGTCAATGCCGCCAACAACGATAAGAACTGGGCCTGGCTGAATGCGGTCAAAGCGGGCGCAGTGGCCCTCAGCCGAGAACACGCCAGCCACACCTTCACGGCGGGCGCTAGCGTCACCTTGCGCGACCTACGCGATCCGGCTGCTGGCGCTGATCAACGAGTAGATATTGCGCTGCAAGGGCCTGGCAGCCGGCGCGTGATCGAGGCGCTAGGCGGGGATGTGGCCCAGGTGAAGGCGTTAGGCTGGGCCGAAATCACCCGTGCGACGCTCGGCGGGTTTGACCTGATCGTATCGCGGACCGGGTACACCGGGGAGCGTGTCGCGTTCGAGTTGTTCCCGCATCCCAGCCAGGCGGCGGCGCTGTTTCAGGCGCTCGTAGACCTGGGCGCGTTACCGTGTGGGCTAGCCGCCCGCGATAGCCTGCGCACCGAGGCCGGTTTACCCCTGTATGGGCACGAATTGGCGGGTCCGTTGGGGCTGTTGCCGGGGGATGCCGGGATGGGTAACTATGCCCGCCACTGGAAGCCGTTCTTTGTCGGAAAGCGAGCCTATGTCGATTGTGAGACACAGCGCGATAGCGTTGTAACCCGCTTTCGGCTAGATCAAAAAGGCGCACGTCCGCCGCGCCAGGGCGACCCAGTGGTTGATGGGCGCGGGCGCGTGGTCGGGATCGTCACCAGTTGCTCACCAGATAGGGATGGCTATCAGGTGGGGCAGGTGTACATCAAGCGGCACACCGCCGCCGAAGGAACACCGGTTGGCGTGTTTGCCGGTGGGTTCAAAGCAAAGCCGGATAGTGGCCATGTTCGCATAGGGGATCGCTTGCCTGTCCCACAAAGGGGGACGATTATACGGCGGTTCCCACGACAAAGGCGGCGTCCGACACCCACCTCATAACGCGCTATCCCCCACAGAACAGGGAGGGCCACGCCAAGCCATGCCCTCCCCTCATACCCATTTTACCCCGCAGTGTTTTTAACCCGATGCTTACGCCAGATTGCGGGGCGGGTCCATATAATAGATATGCTATCCTAAATTGCTAGTTGTTACGATTCGATCATTTTCCGGGGTTTCACCCCGAACCCCACCACTTTTTTCAAAAAGTGGACAAAAATTTTCACTGCCAAAATCACAGATTTTGGCGTGATAAGCGATCAAGGGGGATGATCTCCATTGCAAGCGTTTGAGGGCAGCGCCCTAAAGAATGAACTAGCAATCGAGGTATCTATTGTTTGCTGTCCCTCATGACGGGTGTTAAAACAAAACATTCGTTCCTATCACGCACACTTTCTACGGATACGCCATGACCCAGGATAAAATTGTTATTCGCGGTGCCCGCGAACATAACTTAAAAAATATCAATGTCGAAATTCCCCGGAACCAACTTGTCGTATTGACCGGGCTATCTGGTTCCGGTAAGTCGTCGCTCGCGTTCGATACGATCTTTGCGGAGGGCCAGCGCCGCTATGTCGAGAGCTTGAGTGCTTATGCTCGGCAGTTTTTGGGGCAGATGGAAAAGCCGGATGTCGATCAGATTGAGGGGCTAAGCCCGGCGGTGTCTATCGACCAGAAGGGGGTGAGCCAGAACCCACGCTCAACGGTTGGCACGGTCACCGAGATATACGACTACCTACGGCTGCTGTATGCTCGGATCGGAATCCCCCACTGCCCGGAGTGTGGCGCTGAGGTCATCGCACAGAGTGCGCAGCAGATTGTTGATGAGGTGAAACGGATGCCGCACCGGGCACGGGTGCAGGTGTTGGCCCCCGTAGTGAAAAACCGTAAGGGTACCTATGAAAAGCTGTTAGAGGACATCCGTAAGGCCGGGTTTGCACGGGTGCGGGTAGACGGTGAGGTGCGCGAGCTAGATGAGGATATTGAGTTAGATCGCTATGTGATTCACAACATCGAGATTGTGGTGGATCGGCTGATTATCCGTGAGTACGATGACCTGGAAAGCGAAGAGGCCCAAAGCGCGGAAACTCGGCTGACCGAAGCCATCGAAACCGCACTCGAACACGGCGACGGCGTGGTGCTGATCAACGATCTGAGCGCAGACACGCCCAGGGACATCCTGTATAGCGAGCATTTCGCCTGCCCAAACGGGCATGGTAGCCTCCCCGAACTTGAGCCGCGTTTGTTCAGTTTCAATACGCCTAAGGGGGCCTGCCCCGCTTGCCAGGGGCTAGGTTTCCGGCTGGAGATAGACCCGGATCGGGTCATCCCCAACCCGGACCTGAGCATCGAAGATGGCTGTATAGATGCCAGCGGATGGAACCTGGAAGATGGTAGTTGGAACCGGGCGATTATCGACGCGGTGAGCGAGAAGTTTAATGTTCCGCTAGACAAACCCTGGGATAAGTTGACCAAGAAACAGCGAGAGGTGATGCTGTACGGCACAGGGAAAAAGAAGGTGCAAATCACTTATCGCAACCGCTACGGCAACCAACGGACCTACGATACGCACTTTGAGGGGGTGCTGCATAACCTGATGCGCCGCTACGAAGAAACCAATTCCGATTATATGCGTAGCAAGATCGAGAGTTATATGGCGCAAGTGCCCTGCAAGACGTGTTCGGGCCGCCGCCTACGCCCGGAGGCGCTATCGGTCACGGTGGCAAGCAAAGACATCACCAGCTTAACCGACCTCCCCGTTAGCGACCTGAACGAGTGGGTGCAGGGGCTAGAGGCCGATGAGATTTTCACGGCACGCGAGAAAGAGATCAGCTATCAGATTCTCAAAGAGATTCGGGCGCGGGTGCGCTTTCTGAATGATGTTGGGCTAGATTACCTGACACTCTCGCGTTCGTCAGGGTCGCTTAGTGGCGGGGAGGCGCAGCGCATCCGGCTGGCAACGCAGATCGGCTCTCGGCTGACGGGGGTGTTATACGTGCTAGACGAGCCAAGCATCGGCTTACACCAGCGCGATAACGAACGGTTGATCCGTACGCTAGAGGACCTGCGCGACCTGGGGAATACGGTATTGGTGGTCGAACATGACGAGGACACGATGCGGGCCGCCGATCATCTGATTGACCTGGGGCCGGGGGCCGGGGAAAAGGGCGGCGAAATCGTCGCCCAGGGGACGCCGCAAGAGGTCGAAAATGTGGTGGGCAGCCCAACTGGGGACTTTTTGGCGGGACGGTTTTCAATCCCGGTGCCAGCCAGCCGCCGGGAGGGTAGCGGCGAGGTGATCACGCTCAAGGGTGCCCGTGAAAACAACCTGAAGAATATTGATGTGGATATTCCGCTGGGTAAATTCGTGTGCATCACGGGGGTGAGTGGCAGCGGCAAAAGTACCTTACTGGTCGATACGATCTATCACCGGCTGGCGCAGATCATCAATGGCTCACGCGAGCGCCCCGGTGCCCACGATGAGATCGTCGGCGTGGAGGCCATCGACAAGATTATTAATATCGATCAGTCGCCTATTGGTCGGACGCCGCGCAGTAACCCAGGCACTTATACCAAGATGTTCGACGCTATCCGTAACTTGTTCTCGGAGTTGCCAGAAAGCAAGATTCGGGGATATGCGCCAGGGCGGTTTAGCTTCAATGTAAAGGGGGGGCGCTGCGAAAACTGCGAAGGGCAGGGTCAACTGAAGATCGAAATGCAGTTCTTGCCGGATATTTACGTGACATGCGACATCTGCGACGGCAAACGCTACAACCGAGAAACGTTACAGGTACGCTACAAGGGCAAATCCATTTCCGATGTACTTGATATGACCGTCGATGAAGGGCTTACATTCTTCGAGAATATCCCGACAATTTATAGCAAACTGGAAACGCTCAAGGCGGTGGGGTTGGGGTATATTCGTATCGGGCAGCCGGCCACCACGCTATCGGGCGGGGAGGCGCAACGCATCAAGCTAAGCCGGGAGTTATCTAAGCGGGCGACCGGGCAGACGTTCTATATCCTGGATGAGCCGTCTACCGGGTTGCACGCGGTAGATGTGGCGAAGCTGATCGATGTGTTGCATCAGTTGGTTGATAACGGCAATACGGTTGTCGTGATTGAGCATAACTTGGACATCATCAAAGTGGCGGATCATCTGATCGACCTGGGGCCGGAAGGCGGCGCAGGGGGCGGTCAGGTTGTAGCGACGGGCACCCCGGAAGCTATCGCCGCCAACAATCGGAGCTATACCGGGCGTTTCTTGGCCCCGTACTTAAACTGAACGCCTGAGTGGGGGGTGAAAACCCCACCAAACCTTACGCATTTTGAGTTTCATATAGCACGTACTGAACAATTCAATATTTCAGCGCAATTACTGAGCCCTCACCCCAAACCCTTCTCTCAAACGTGCCTTTGGCACTGGGAGAGGGACTAAATCACGCGATACGAACCCTGCGAAGCGGTGGGTGAGGGCCAACCGCCACGCACTTGCCTTAACTTGATGCCTATGGGATAGGTGGGGGATTCAAGCAGGTTACAAAACCAAAATACCGGAACCCAAATCAAAGTAGGGTTCCGGTATTACATTGGAAATCATAAAGTTTATGTGTGGTGGTTAGGGTGGGAGACGGGACTCGAACCCGCAACCTTCTGAACCACAATCAGACGCTCCACCATTGAGCTACACCCACCATGTAATGTTGTTAAGAGTATAGCATGGGATATGAGAAAAGCTAGGCTAAATTTGGTTTGGTAGCGCGGATCAGGTGGGCGGTGCTGGCAGGGCAGGGTTCGGTTAGCAGTTGGACGTTAAAACCGGCGTCGGTGAAGGCGGTTCGGATGTGGGCATTCGTTTGGGGGGGGTGTGTGGGACGTTGCCCGGTGATGCGATAGAGCCATTCTAGGGTGGCGGCAGCCGGATTGCCGCCGGTAAGTGTGGCCGCAACGACGATGATCAGCGTGCCGTCGGGTTGTAGGATGCGATGGAGTTCGGTGAGGG
>DAOTUA010000145.1:0-2694 GCA_034437355.1 Anaerolineae bacterium
ACACCCGCACCTGCCACCTGCTCCGACTCATACTCTGCCGCCGCTTCCTCCCCCGCCCGGATCGCCCGCATCTTCTGCGTATCCGTTGGGCTTGGTACCCCAAACACCTCCCAAATACTTGGAATATCACCTCCGCCCCCCTCGGCAGATGCCGGCTCCTCCGCTGCCGTCTCGCTCGCCACATCCACATCCGCCCCGCCCCCCTCGGCGGATACCGGCTCCTCCGCTACCGGCTCGCTCGCCACATCCGCCCCGCCCTCCTCGGCAGATGCCGGCTCCTCCGCTGCCGGCTCGCTCGCCACATCCGCCGCCGTAACTACCCGTGGCGGTGCAAACCGTGCATCCGACGCCGCCACCCCTGCTGATGGCGATTCCAGCGTATCAATCGGCAATCTCTCCGCATCCTGCACCGACGGACGCGGGCGCGTATCCTCATCCGAAACCGGCGGCTCCTCCCCCGCCAGCACCGCCCCCACATCTTGCGCCCCTACATCCCCCTGCACCGACTTATACACCGCCCGTTCGTTCGGGTCTTGCGGGCCATCCCTCATCAAAGACCGCGCCTCATACCCCACCATCGACCCGCGCCGCTTCGTTTCCTTCCACAACGTCTTTAAACTGTCAACCATTACGCCATTCATATAACGCTCGGTCGATAGCGCATTCCGCAAACTACCAAACACCCCCCCGCCAAGCTCATACGTAAACGTCCACTGGACAATCGTCCCCTCCGCGATCTCCTGTAACCGCACCCGCCCCTGCGCACTCCGAAAAGCCGCCCCATCAATCAAAACATACTCATACCCCAGCACGTTATACCACGTCGAAATCTCATAAACGTGTTCCTGCCCATTAGCAGACTGCTGCCGCCAACGCGCCCCCACCCCAGCCCGTTTCTGGCTCAAAAACGTAATGCCCGTACAATGAACCTGCCAGGCCGGGTTATCGTCCAAGTTGCTTACATAGTCCCACACAATCTGCGGGGGAGTTGGGATCAAAATACGATGGTCTAATGTTGTCATAGTCCAATATTATATCAGCTTGTCGTTGGGTTCAAACCGATAGTTTTTGTGTTAAACTAGGTTCCGTTGACGTTTACCCAAAAACTCGTGATTGTAGGCGTTCAGCGTGCTGAACCCAGAGCATAGCACGCTATGCCCCTACGTTTTGAGCCTGTGGTCTTTAATGAGATCGAAATTTCAAATGTCAACACAACCTAGAAACCATTCAAATTTAGACCTACCCATCTCATTCACTTGCAATCTATTCACAGCGATCACCAAAATTCGCAAACACCCATCAAAGGATTTTCCCCACTTGCCAAACCCCACCCTCACATTCGGCTTCATCATCGCCACCCTCTACGGCGCGACCTTCCACCTCATCTTCGGCGGCGGCGCACGGCGTTTGATATTCTTCATTGGGGCCGGGTGGATAGGGTTTGCCGTCGGGCACATCTCCGGCGTATGGTTCACCCTATCCATCTTCAACATCGGTGCCCTACACTTTTTCAGCGCCACATTAGGGGCCATCATCGCCCTAACCATCACCCATACCCTGATCGCCGAACCATCAAATACACGCTCGTCACGCTGAGGCCGCTATGACAAACACCAACCCCACCACACCCGCACCCCAAACAGAAAAAACAGGCGGCTTCATGCGATACATATACATCGGCCTCGCAATATTCGTCGCACTCATCCTCCTGACCTTCGGCCTCGCAGTTTGGGCCTCTGCAACCTGGGCCGATGCCCAATTCGGGCAAGTCGTCGCCGTGATCCGCGATGTGATGTTCATCTTCCTCGTCCTAGAAGGAATGCTCATCGTCATCGCACTCGTCATCCTCATCGCCCAACTTGCACGCCTCGTCAACCTCGTCCAAAACGAAATTAAACCCATCCTCAAAAATACCCAGGATACCGTCAAACACGCCAAAGGGACCGTCGAATTTGTCGGTAAAAACCTTACCGAACCCGTCATGACCGCCAACAAATTTGTCGCCGCCGCCGGCACCTTCACCCGCGAACTCTTCCGCATCCGCCGTGCCCTGCGCCCCTCACCACCCACCCAACAACCGGAGGACCAACCCCGTGACTAACCCCAACCCCACCCAACCAGACACCAACACCATCGGCCTTGGCCTACTCCTCGGCCTGATCACCGGTAGCCTCGTCACCCTCCTCACATTCCCCAAAAAACGCGATACCCGCCAATCCATCACCACCCTCGCCCAACAAGCCCGCGACCGCATCGAAGATGTCGTCACCACCGACCCCGTCGCCGAAAGCCTCGCCACCGGTAAAGCCACCGCCCGCCGTCGCCGCGATATGCTCGGCCTACCCCCCGCCGATAACGATTAACTTACCCAACCCGCCAGCGAGCATCACCCCCCATATGAAACACCCGATGTGAAATAGCGGATTTCTTCTTGTTTTTTTCCAGCAATCACAGAAACAAAGAAAGCGATCAAGGGACTGTTTTCAATCAAAATGGACGCTTTTTGTCCACTTTTTCGTAACTACTCAGGTACTAAACACATCTTACGGTATCGCACCCACCCTCACCCCCTAAATCCCCCTCTCCCACAGCTTCGCGGGGAGAGGGGGACTTCTCATCGCGTGATTTAGCCCCTCTCCCAGTGCCAAAGGCACGTTTGGGAGAGGGGTTGGGGTGAGGGCTGAGTAGTTACGA
>DAOTUA010000146.1:0-3858 GCA_034437355.1 Anaerolineae bacterium
CCCCGACACCCACACCGCGCCCGACGATCACTCCAACCGTGACACCCTCCCCGACCGTGACACCCTCCCCGACCGTGACGCCTTCCCCGACCGTGACGCCTTCCCCGACCGCCGTCCCACCAACCGCCACCCGCACGCTCACCGCCCAGGAACTACAGGCGTTCACCCAACAGGCCCCGGCCCCTATCGGCGTCCGCCAGACCCCGACCGCGCCGCCGACCCTGGATGTTACCCCGACGTTTATCACACCCGATGCCCCCATCGAGATCACACCCGTCCGTACCCCCCCGACAATCGGCCCGGTCCTGCCCGCCCAACCCGGCGGCGACCCGACCATCCCAACTGCTACACCAGGCCCGCCCACGCTCGCACCGACCGTCGCGCTCCAGCCGCAAGACATCCCGCCAACCGTCAGCTTGGATGCGCTGCTCGCCCCGACTGTTCCGTCTGCCGGTGGGCCGAACCTGTTGAGCTTTGCGATCACCACAGCGGGCGGAACCGTGCAAACCGGGACGTTCCAACCCGGGGCCGATGTGGGCCAAACGATTCTGTTCGAGCGTAACCCGACCAACCCGGATGAATACGCGCTGGTCAATACAGCGGGCCAGCTTTACGTCGGTAGCCTGGGTAATGCGCCGGGCGTGATGGGCGAGCCATTCACCGAATTTACGTATCAGGTGCAACAACGCGACGAAAACGACGCCGCTATCGGTGAGATTAGCTACGCGCCTAACGGCAATCTCGCCTTCATCATCGACGCGGGTAAACAAAATAAGGATGGCGTGTGGACTTTCCAGGGGCAGACACGCCAGCTTTTACGCGATTGCCCCTACGACGGGCACCCCGGCTGCCGCACGGTTGCCGGGGGACGCAACGCCAGCCAGTGGCGCAGCGAGCGCCTCCGGTGGACCACTGACGGCAACCGGCTGATCGTGGAGCTGCGGCTGCCAGACGAAAACCGCCGCGCTTTTGTCGTGCTAGACCCCGCCACCGCCAACCCGGAACAACTCCCCCGCGTTTACCGCTATGATAGCGCCACCTGGGGCCAGGATAACGCCCGTGTGTTGGCAAGCGGCATCGGCCCAGACGGAGAACCCGTTATCGCCTGGGTGAACCCGGCAGATGGCGCGGTGCAGGGCGTGTATAATGGGCGCGATGCCGGGATTTACCCGCAAGCCGCCGTCCAACGCCCGGACGGGGGTATCGTGGCGTTTGGCTCGGACCTCTCCGGTGGTGGGCCAGTGTTCCTGATCGATAGCAGCGGCAACCGTCTGACGGATAACATCGGGGCGGCACCCGCTACCCGCATCGAATGGAGTGGCAACCGTGCCGCCGCACTGGTGCAGACTGCCGCCGGGCGTAGCTATATCGTCAATGCAACCACGCGCACAGTTCAGGATATTTCCGGGCAGGTCGGGAACCGGAGCGCCAACTTTATCCAGGGGAGTTTGCCACCATCGCCGGACGCCGGGCCACCCGCGCCCGTAGCCGATGCGATCCCGGCTGGGGTGGTGGAAGGTAGCCGTTATCAACCGGGCCAGCAGTTGCAGGTGGCCTCCCCCGATGGGTTGAACGTCCGAAGCGAGCCGTCAACAGCGGCGGAAGTCGTCGGCGGGGTCATTCAGGGCGATTACGTCGCGGTGTTGGCTGGTCCGGTTCGTGCGGCAAGCATCGAGTGGTGGCAGGTCAAAACGGCCTCGAATGTGCGCGGGTGGGTCGCTGGGACGATCAACGGGTTCGACACACTCACCCAACCCTGACGGCATCTATGACGTGATTTTTACATGCGACGCGCAACAAAACACACCATCAGCACGTATAGTAAGTAGAACTATTTCCAAATATGATCAGAGGAGTTGATAACGATGTCCGATAAAACAAACAACGCCAAAACTGTTAACGAACACACCACGGACGCCGCCAAAGCGGTCGCTAGCCGCGCTCGTGACCTGTACAAAAAGGGTAGCGGTCGGCATGTAATCTTCCGCCGTAACGACGGCACCAAACTATTCGAGATGAACCTCGCCCTGACCGTGATCATCACGCTGTTGATGCTGCTTTTTGCTGGCTGGCTGCTGGTGTTGACGTTGATCGGGGGGTACCTGATGAAGATTCGCTTGGAAGTGATCCGCGAAGTAGACGACAAAGCCACGATAGAGTTCCCAGAGGAGTAGGCCCATTATGAGCGAAACACCGAAACAAAAACGAGAAACCGTCACCGAGCAGATCGAAGTAGCCGGTAGTCAACTGGTCGAAAAAGTGCAAGAAATAGTTGCGGAAGGGAACGTCCGCCGCATCATTCTCCGTGCGCCAGATGATAAAGTCATGCTAGAAATGACACTCACCACCGCCGCTTTTGCAGGGGCGCTGACGCTTGCGGCCCCCTGGCTAGCTGCGTTGGGGGCAATTGCCGCGCTGGTCACCAAGATGCGTATCGAGATCGTACGAGATGCCCCGCCAACCCTGGACGCCCCCGACCCGAACACGCCCCCGCGCCCCACCTCCACCGGCAAACAGAAGGTCAAGATTGAGGTGGAGGACTAACCGACCCCGGCGAGAACGTTCAACGCTTCTTGCTGCACCTGTTCGATGTAATGCTGTACCCGCGCCTGGAGTTGCTCTGCGATCTGTTGGTAGGCTTCCCGGCGCTTATTTTGGTTGGCATAAGAGCGCGGGGTCGGGTATCCCCAGTGAATGTAGCGGGTCGTGTCGCCAAAATGGGGGCAGGTGTCGCGTATTCGGTCACAGATCGTAATGACATCATCAAACGACTGATCGATGTAATCGCGGGTGTGGTTTACGGTTTGATTGTGGATAGCGACACCAGCATTTTTCATCACTTCGATGGCCTCTGGGCGTAAGCTGGTCGGGTCGCTCCCCGCACTATAGACCTCAAATTGCCCCCCGCCCATCTGCCGCAAGAACCCTTCCGCCATCTGTGAGCGCACGCTATTATCTAAACACAGGAACAACACACGACGGGGCGGCCCGGCCATAGTTGGCGCTGGCGCATCGGTTAACATTGTTGGATGAATGGCTAACCCGGTAGCCCGATACAGCGCCCGTAGGCGGTCAATGTCTAGCCGATAGTAGACATCGCGCCCATCGGCTTCACTGCGCCGCGCATGGACGATATGAGCGTCGCGTAACTGTTTGAGATGATAGGATACCAGGTTCATCGGCTGCCCGGTGATCTCTACCAGTTCGTTTACACGCGCATCGCTTAGCACCAGCGATTGAATAATGTCCCAGCGCAGGTTATGTGCTAACAGCTTGATAAATGTTAGGGGATTTTGCATGTTGAAGGTCCCAACCCAAACATTACAATATATTACATTCATATCCTAACGTAATTAATCTTAATTGTCTATGCAATGCAACAACAATATAACAAATTAAACTAACTTGTTATATTGTAACTGCTCAGGTTGGACGCAAAGCGTCCGAAAACATGGGTTCAAAGGGTGCAAGCCCTTTGCAGGGGGCGAGGACAGCGTCCCCACACTGTGAAAACTCGACTTTGCAATAGCCCTGGAAAAAGTGGTAGGGTGTGGGTGAAACCCCACTATATTCTGATCTCTACCTGAGTAGTTACGTTGTATTAAAAGTCCGTGTTGTAGGGGATGTAGCAGTGAGGAATAAAAAACCCCAGGCGATTTTCATCTGGGGAAGTGAAAGCCCACAAATACGCGGGCGTTATTTTTGAGTGATGCGGCGAGGGCCTATTCAGTTTCGCCGTGTAACTCAGATTCTTTCATCGCGTTACCCATCGCCCAGAGGGTCGGTGCCCACAGCCCGACAAAGATACCGAAGCGTTCGGCATGGGCGCGGTCTTCACTTTCACGGTTGGTCAGGAAC
>DAOTUA010000147.1:0-2943 GCA_034437355.1 Anaerolineae bacterium
TTCACCAACGCCCCATCATTGACGCTCCGTTCTGCACCGTGCTATACTACGCAAAATTGATAAACCGAACGTTGACCGGGTAAAGTACGGTGGTATCCGTGTGTACCAGAGATGGCAGGCCACAGGCTGCAAACCTGCCTTACCACCCCCACCAGAATGTCCCCCGCGAGTTGTTGGAAGAACGCGCCCCGCGCCACTAGACCCAACCGGGTTCGCCCGTTACAGCGCCAACAAGAGCTAGCCAATATCGGCTAGAAACAAGGTGGTACCGCGAAAGCTAACGCTCTTTCGTCCTTGTATGGACGAAACGAGCGTTTTTTATTTGCACAACACACTTGAGGAATAGCGCGTTGACACACAGCAACAACACCAACCTATTCTATGATGTAATCGCAGAATATTACCCCTATTTCTACCGCGATTGGGAAACCCAACTAGAGCGCGAAGGGCTGAGCCTACGTGCCCTCTTTCGCAACCAAAACGTACAGAAAGTGCTAGACGCATCCTGCGGTGCCGGGATTCAAGCCGTCCCTCTCGCTCAGATGGGCTTCGATGTCGTCGCCGCCGACCCCAGCCCCGCCATGCTCCGCAAAGCGCACGAAGTCGCAGACCAATACGGCGTCTCCGATAAAATCCGGTTTGAACGGGCCGATTTCCTCACCCTACCCGATTACGTCAACCGCACTTTCGATGCCGTCATCACCAAAGGAAACGCCCTCCCGCACCTGCTACTAGACGACGAGATCGAACAGGCCGTGCGTATCTTCTATAACTTCCTCCGTCCGGGCGGTTTCCTCGTGATTGGAATGCGCGATTTTGGACCCTTCATGGAAGCCCGCCCGCGCTTCTTGCCCGGATTCATCCACGACCTGCCCAACAACGGCGAACTCATCACCTTCGACATCTGGGAGTGGGAAGACGGCCCGCCCGTCATCGCCACACAAAAGCTGTATATCGTCAAAAGCGACGACGGCAAACGCTATCAAACGCTCAATCGTTGGGTCAACTACCGCCCGCTATCTACCGACGAAGTGAAAGTCGTCCTACTCGAAGCCGGCTTCACCGATTATGAAGACCGCGCCGAGCGCACCGACCGTATCATCATCACTCGCAAACCCGAATAACCAACCCTTATCAACTACGGAGGCCCCCATGCCAAACGACCCAAACCGGCAAATGCCGAAAAACTTCAACCCACAAGAAGCCGAAGCACGCATCTACAATTGGTGGCAAGAAAACGACTGGTTTAAACCGGAAACCGCCCCCCCCGATGCCGAAACTTTCGTCATCAGTATGCCACCACCCAACGTCACCGGTGCCTTACACATCGGCCACGCCCTGTTTACCTCACTCGAAGACCTCATGATCCGCTACGAACGGATGCGCGGCAAAGCCGCCTTATGGGTCCCCGGTACCGACCACGCCGGCATCGCTACCCAACTTCAGGTCGAAAAACTGCTCCGCGAAGAAGGCACCTCCCGCCAAGAAGTCGGGCGCGAAGAATTCCTGCGACGTACCTGGGAGTGGAAAAACAAATACGGCGGCACCATCACCCGCCAGCTACGACGGCTAGGCGCAAGCTGCGACTGGAACCGCGAACGCTTCACCATGGACGACGGCCTTTCCGATGCGGTGGTCGATGTCTTTGTCCAACTCTACGAACAGGGCCTCATCTACCGGGGGCCGAAGCTGGTCAATTGGTCGCCGGGGCTGCAAACGTCCGTCTCCGACCTAGAAGTTGAAGACAAAGAAACCATCGGCAAACTGTACTACTTTAAATACCCGCTAGCCGATGGCGGGGCCGTCCATGTCGCCACCACCCGCCCGGAAACCATCCTGGGCGACACTGCCCTGTGCGTACACCCAGAAGACGAACGCTATAAGCACCTAGTCGGGAAAACTGCTTACGTCCCCATCCTTAACCGCGAAATTCCAATTATTGCCGACGAATACGTCGATATGGAGTTCGGCACCGGCGCACTCAAAATCACCCCCGCCCACGACTTCAACGACTACGAGATCGGCCTGCGCCACAATTTAGACATGATCAACATCATGAACCCCGATGCCACCATCAACGACAACGGCGGCAAATATGCCGGCATGGATCGCTACCAGGCCCGTAAAACCCTCTGGGACGACATGCAAGCCGCCGGGCTTACCGTTAAAGTCGATGACCACCCGATGACGCTACCCGTCAGCCAGCGCGGGGGCGAAGTCATCGAACCGCTGCTTAGCACCCAATGGTTTGTCAAAATCCAACCCCTAGCCGACAAAGCCATGCAAGCTGTCCGCGATGGCGATATTAAGTTTGTCCCTCAACGCTTCGAGAAAATATTTTTCCATTGGATGGAGAATATCCGCGACTGGAACATCAGCCGTCAATTGTGGTGGGGGCATCGTATCCCCGCCTGGTACGGCCCGAACGGGGAAGTCTACGTCGGTAAATCAGAACCAACCGAGGGCGGCCCCTGGACGCCCGAAACCGACGTGCTAGATACCTGGTTCAGTAGCGGCCTGTGGCCCTTCAGTACGCTCGGATGGCCTCAACCAACCGACGACCTACAACGCTACTACCCAACAGACGTGATGGAAACTGGCTGGGATATTCTCTTCTTTTGGGTCGCCCGTATGATGATGATGGGCCTGTGGTTTACCGACCAAGCCCCCTTCCATACCGTCTACCTCCACGGGCTAGTCCGGGACGAAAAAGGCCAGAAATTCAGCAAGACGCTCGGCAACGTGATCGACCCACTCGACCTGATCAACGAGTTCGGAGCCGACCCGCTCCGCTTCACCCTGATCACCAGCGGCACACCAGGCCAAGACATCAACCTGGATACCTCCCGCGTCGAAGGTCACTTCAAATTCATCAATAAAATCTGGAATATGGCGAGCTTCATCCGTTATAACCTTGCCGAAAACTATAACGGCCATCTCCCC
>DAOTUA010000148.1:0-23247 GCA_034437355.1 Anaerolineae bacterium
CGACACTGCGCACTATCTCCGCTGTGCTGCTGGCCGAATTCCCCGCCCTGGTCATCGCCGGGACGATGCCGTCCGCATTTGGGCAGGTTAGCGCCGGCGAACAGGCCGCCCGTGCGCAAGCGATCCGCGCTAGCAACGCAGACATTGTGCTATGTGGGTTAGGCTGCCCCCGTCAAGAAATTTGGCTGTACGAACACCGCCAACTGCTGCAAAAGCCAATGCTTGGGGTAGGGGCGGCCTTCGATTTTATCGCCGGGAACAAACCACAGGCCCCCGGCTGGATGCAAAGAATAGGGCTAGAATGGTTGTTCCGGCTATTACAGGAGCCGCGCCGCTTGTGGCGGCGGTACCTACTACTAAACCCGGTATATATCGCGCTGTTTGGGGCGCAATGGTTACGTTTGTGGCACCCAAGCACCACAGCGGGCACCGCGCCCCCGCCACAGCGTTACGCTTAAATCCGTATGTTGGGGACAAACGCCGTATCCGTCAGGGCGGTGCGCAAGCCGGAAAACGCGGATATATCGTGATCGGTTTGGCTGTCGATGGCTAGCTCGCTTAAAATCTGGCCCAGCACACTGGCGAATTTATAGGCGTGCCCGGCCCCCACACACGCAATGATTTGCGGGTGACCCGGCAGGCTATCCAGCAAGAAATCACGATCCGGCGGCATCGCATACAGGCATGTTTTGGTGTAGAGCCTCGGACCGACAAATTTCGGAATCCGGGCCTGTAAGAAACGGGTAAGCTTGTCCTCGCGGGCGTGGTTTGGCTCAAAATTGCGAGTGGCGGCGGTGGTTTCGTCGCCGCTGGCGTCGATGGCGGCCTTGGTTGCGACCTCACCATAAACCGGGAACCCGTAATGGCTGAAATCATCCTTCCATTGGAATACCGGGAAGCGCCCAATCGCAAAATCTTTCAGGTGGGGGGTTCGGTAGTATGTCACCTGCTCTTTGGTTACGGTGATGGGTAGCGGTATTCCCAACTTTTCGACCAGAGGTTTCGTCCAGGCCCCCGCCGTGATCACCAGCCGCCGGCAAGTGAACGTGCCTTGTTCGGTCTGAATGGTCACGCTATCGTCATCATTGGGGGTGATGCCCAGCACCGGGTTGCCCGCTAAGACGGTTGCCCCGTAGCCTTCCGCCAGGGTGATATGTGCCGCGTTCCCGCGTGAGGGGTCGGCGATCCCGGTTTTTTGCTGGTACAGCACGATCACCTCATCGCCCGGCGTGAACTGTGGGAAGCGTTGGCGCAGTTCATCGGCCCCGAAGCGATCATAAGGGATATTGGCCCGATCCATGGCGTGCGCGTAATTTTCGATGTCTTGGGCGTAGGGGCTATCGGCATAGCCGATCTGAATCCCACCTGTTTCGGTGACAACCTGCACGGCGCTTTCTTCAGAGACTGTTTCCCAGGCGCGGTAGGCGTGGGGCGTCAGGCGGGCGTATTTTTCCTCGTGGTATGCCAGCCGGATGATCCGCGAGTAGTCCTGTGAGCCGCCGTTATGGTGGAATAACGGGTACTGCTCAATCCCTAGCACATTTTGCCCGGCCCGGCGCGATAACCAGTACAGCGCCGCGCTGCCGATCCCACCGCAACCCAGCACAATATAGTCGTAGTGTGTCTGCATGGTATGATCTAGCTCCCTGCTGCTTGCACATGATCGTGTTGAACGTGGCCCAGATACCAATCAATGAACCCCTGGACCGATGTTTCGGTAAGTGGGGAAAGCGGCCCCGGCTCGTATCGCCGCGAGCGTATCCCGGCGTAGTTGTTCTCGCATAGCTCCCAGTCCTCCTCGCTGGTGGCCTTCCATACCTCCGCGACTGTTGCCGGGTCGTAATCTACCCCTTCAACGGCATCATCGCGCACCATAAACGCCACATCGACGCGGGTTGTGTCTACGTTAACGGGTAAAACACGGGTCGTCATCACGTAGTCGGCGTTGGCATGGCCCCAGAAGTTTGGTAAACCGACCATCCGTAAGCTGCCCACATCCGACGATGTGAGATCGCCCATCAGCGGGGCGGTGAGTTGGCCGTCCATGCTTTCGGTCAGGAAGCCCGGCTTCAGTGGGTAGCGCGATACGCGGAACCATTCGCCATCCGGGAAGCTAACCTCGACCGGACACAGGCCTATCGCTTCCCAGTGAGCGATTTTGCCGCGCAATAGGTTATCAAAGTCATCATTAGCGCGGGTATCACCGGGTAAGCCCAGATCGTAGTTACTGAGCGTAAACTCCGGGTGGGCAACCTGGCAGTGATAGCACTCACGGTTGTTTTCGACGACGGTTTTCCAGTTCGCCCGAACTTCGTACTGATGACGGGCGATCACTTTGGTTCGGTCTAGGCGATGCGGGGCCAGTTGTGGGCCGATGGCTGCCCGTGCAGGGGCGAAATCCGGCGGGTTATCCGCCAGGCACAAGAACAACAGCCCGGCGACTTCCTCAATGTGTGCGCTGTGCAGGTGATAGGCGCTCTTATCGAACGTGTCGCCCATCAAGCGGGCACCGTTCAAGCGACCATCCAGGCCATAGGCCCAATAATGATACGGGCATATCAGCGCCTTGGTATGACCGCACGCATCGTTAAGCAACTTTGAGCCACGATGACGACATACATTGAAGTGGGCATGTAATTCGCCGTGCTTATCGCGAATGATGATGATCGACTCGTCGCCAACCGGAACAACGATATAATCGCCGGGGGCGGGCACATCCGCCGTCTGCCCGACAAATAGCCATTGGCGGTAAAAGATACGGTCTAGTTCGATCTTGAGCATGTCCGTGTCCAGGTAAAAAGCCTGGGGGAGTGTGGTACCGGGTCGATAAGCGCCAACCAAGCTATTTAACGGTAGCATGGTCCCCCCGCATCTGTTTTGGTTAGTATCCTTCGATATTGGGACATCGTAACCCCATCCTGATCTTCATTTGATTTCGTACAATCGCTACCCGCCGATGCAACCGCATTCCTCCTGGCAGCGTGCCCAACACTTTAGCCAACCGTTGCCGTGTGGAAAATAGGCCGTCCGAACACAATTGCGGGCCGAAACTGTGCAGCCTGCACACTGGAGCCAACATACATCCGATCCGCCATTCACCAAACAATTAGGCAAACTGCCGGGCATGGCCGTTATACTTTGTAAGTAGATACGCCTGATGTGAACTAACAGCACCTTGATTGTTAGTTCGTTCGTAACTATTCAGGGGTTTCACCACAAAACCTTGTGCCTTTTGAATTTCACATAGAGCGTTAGATAGTACTTTAAAGAGAGGAACCATCATGCCCTTCAAACGTGAAGAACCCGGCCCCGGTCAAGAGTCAGTTTGGGATTACCCACGCCCGCCCCGCTTAGAACCGACCGACAAGCCGATCAAAGTTGTGTTCAATGGCGAAACCATCGCGGAGACCACCCGCGCCTTGCGCATCCTGGAAACCAGCCACCCCCCGGCGTACTACATCCCGCCGGAGGATGTGAAGATGGACGCGCTAACACCCGTTGCCCGGCAGACGTTCTGCGAGTTCAAAGGGGCTGCATCCTATTACGATGTGACCATCGGCGGCAAGACCGCCCAGTCTGCGGTGTGGACTTACAAAAACCCAGGAGATCGTTATAAAGCTGCGCAAGATTATCTGTGCTTTTACGCTTCTAAGATGGATGCCTGTTATGTGGACGGCGAACAGGTAGACGCACAGGCCGGCAGTTTTTACGGCGGTTGGATCACGTCGCATGTTGTCGGGCCGTTCAAAGGTGGCCCTGGCACAATGGGCTGGTAACGGGCCGACCGGACCAAACAGCAAGTCAGGGACGACCAACCATGTACCGAATCCGAGATTGGCTGTATATCGGGGATGCCACAGACGCCGCCAACGGCGAACAACTCCGTCAGCAGGGCATTGGGGCGCTGCTGCAACTGGCCTCAGACGCCCACCACCCCGGCCTGACCGTGAAAACCCTGCACGTACCGGATGCTGAAACGCAGGATATGCAGCATCTCGCAGACGGGATCGCGTTTATCCGGCAGCAAAAAGCGGCGGGTAAAACGGTACTGGTCACTTGCCACGCCGGGATCAGCCGATCCACCACTTACGCGCTGGGCGCACTCAAAGCGGAAGAAGGCGGCACGCTATTAGATCGGCTGCGAGACATTAAGCAGCACCACCCGCGAGCCTTGCCGCACATTCGTTTATGGCACTCGCTCAACACGTATTACGGTGAGAACACCCCGTATCAGGCTATTTGGCGGCGGGAGTAAGAACGGGCGCAGCCTCGCGAAGCCTCACCCCATCAGCAGCGGTGCGATGTAGCGATCAATATCGTCGGCGGTGTGGGGTGTGGGCACGCCGGGGTGCAGTGACCACTGTTCGGTGTGTGTCACGGCCTCACCGGGCGCGATCTCGTTGAGGTGACCGAGTGTTTCGAGTTCGAGCATCCAATCGTTGGTGAATAACTCGGCACTGCTGTTCATGTCTGGATAGGGGCCGGGGGAGTAGGCGGCCTGTTTGATGAACAGCGTATCCGATAGTACATAACCGAGCCAGCCATCGGGTGCCGACGCACCGATCTTCTGCGGTTGCACGTCCCCGCCCTGTTGTTGGAGCATTACGTAGCGGTCGGTGAGGTGCCAGCGCGGATCGGAGAGGTCGGTATAGGCCCACAACGTTAGGTTATTGACGGGTAGTAGCGCCTCCGGGTGAGGGGCACGCGGTGGCAACGGCAAGATCGCTCGTCCGCCGGGGGCCATAACGGTAAGCGCCCACGGTGCCGCTTGGATGGGCGCATCCCCCGTGTTGGTTAACGTGTGCTGCACCTCCACGCCGCTACCGCTGCGGGCCAGTGTCACCGCGACGGTTTTCTGTAGGCCGTTGGTCGCTTCTTCTGGGGCGATAAAGCGCACGGTCTGGCCGTGTTGTTCGGTTTGCACCGGGTGGTTATCCGGGTAATAGGTGCGGGTGGTGTGTTCTGGCGCGACCCAAAAGCGATGCCCCCCATACAACCGGAATGTATCGCCGTCGGTTTGCCCGCTATCTGGTGCATAGACGTTCATCAGGTTTGTACCGTTGTTGAGGGCGTAATGCAGGATACGCGGTCCGACTTCGGTTGTGATGATGAGGGTCGTGTTTCCATTGTCGATCCAGCAGCAGGTTTTCCACCCGTTCCAGGGCTTAAAAGTGACATTAACAGGCATTACGGCTCCCTTTGGTTAATGATGTGCGATGTTGGCGATATTAGGTTGTGTTGACATTTACGCAAAAAATAGTTGTCACAACTCAGTTCCTTCGCTTGAACATACCCAGATCAGAGCAGGGTGACATGGCCGAAGGTGGTAAACCCCCCCCCTCCCGCCGCTAAAGCAGCGATAGTGGGGGAGGGATGGCGCTTTAACGCCGGGGTGGGGGGAAGGCTGAGTAGTTACAAAAAAACGGTGATTGTAGGGGGTCAGCGTGCTGAACTCAGGGCATAGCACGCTATGCGCCTACGTTTTGAACCGTTGTGGTCTTTAACGAGATCGAAATTTCAAACGTCAACAGCAGCTAGTTTACACCAACACGGGCCGTCTATGCGATTGCCGTGTCGGGCCGGGTCGCTGTGTCTACCCGCTGCACAGGCCGCCGATGCGATATTTGCTCGTTGTCGGTGGGTGCTGTAAATTGCGGATACACCGCCTTTTATGTAATTCTACGATATGCCAGTTATACTTATGATAATTCTGGTAACAATGGAGCTAAATTAACTTTGATGCTACAACACGAACAGATTCGCACAGCCTTGGCTAACATGAAACGCCCGATGTTATCACTATACCTCCATGTGGATAACGCCCGTCCAGAAAACCAGTCCGATACCCCCGCCTGGAAGATCGAACTGAAAAACGCCATGCGCGATCAAGAAGATGATGTCATGTACGCGGAAAACCGCGAGCGTTGGCATCGGATTCAAAACCGGGTGACTGATTTCTTTACCGATTACTTCCCGGCTGGGCGATCTTTGGTGCTGTTAACGGACGGCGAGCAGCTTGAACACTACGAGTTGCCGATCCCGCTAGGCTCTGATGTGCGCTTCGGTGAGCCGTATCTGTTGCCGCTGATCTGGGCGTTAGACGAATACGAACGCTACTTGATCCTCCAGGTAGACCGCGAACAGGCCCGGTTCATCAGTGGGTATCTGGGGAGCGCCAACAACGCCGGAGAAATGCGCCTGGACCTGGAAAGCTACGACTTCCGGCAGAAACAGATAATGCCCGCCCAGAATAGCACCCAGGCCAACGGCGGTAACGACATCGACCGCTACGACAAGATGATTGATGAACACGTCAAGCGTTTTTATAGCGATGTCGTCAACCAGCTACGCACACTTCAGCAAGAGATGAACACCCGCCGCGTGATCCTGAGTGGTGACGAGAAATCCGCGCATATGCTCATGGAGCAAATCCCAGAAGCGGATCGTAAATACATCGTCGGGATTGCCCCAGCCCCGTTGTCGTATAGCGAAGGCGACGTGTTGGATCGTGTGTTGGAGACAGCCATCACCTACGAGCGTAATCACGAAGATCGTCTCGTTAATCAGGTTATCAATGACGCCAAGGCCGGGGGGCGTGGGGCGCTTGGGGTTGATGATGTGATCGAGGCGTTGATTAACCAACAGGTAGAAATGCTACTGCTCCCTTACCCGCCGCGTGCGGACGATATCGCGGACGACCTGAAGCAGCGTGCTTTCGATCAGGGTGTTGAGATCGAACTGGTACATGGGCAACCAGCGGACACACTGACTGAAGCCGGGGGAGTTGCGGCTCGGTTGTATTACTCACTTTAGCCATGTGACGACCCGCCGTGGTTGGCGGTATACGTTGCGGGGGCATACACCGATGCCCCCGTGCGGCTCGGCTATACCCGGCTAATCGCATCAAATGTGCCCCCCGCTGTGAAAACGGGACTTTGCAATAGCCTTAACGCTAAAACACCCACGGCTTGCGATATCGGGCGGTAACGGGCATGATATGATTTCTTTTTATTCGTAAACTTAGATGAGATTCGCCCATGACGAACCATACGATTTACTCACAGCGACCCTTTAACGCCGGGACACAACCTGAAACGCTTGCGTCCGACTTCATCACCCAAAATGATGCGTTCTTCGTCCGCAATCACGGTGATGTACCCCAGATCGACCCAGACACGTTCCGGCTGTCGGTGGGTGGGATGGTGCAGCAGTCGTTATCGCTGTCTTTAGCCGAGCTACAACAGGACTTTGACGAGTACAGCGTCACGGCGGTGTTACAGTGTGCCGGTAACCGTCGTGTCGAGCTAGAGCGCGTCGCGCCGATACCGAACGAGATTATCTGGGACCTGGGGGCTATCGGTAATGCGAGTTGGTCCGGTGTGCGGCTTTCGGATATTTTAGACCGAGCCGGGATCGGGCCGCAGGCGGCCCACGTCGCATTTCTAGGGTTAGATGCTACACCAGCGGATGCACGCGGCTTCGGTGGGTCGATCCCGCTGACAAAGGCGCAACAGGGCGAGGTGTTGATCGCCTATAAGATGAATGGCGACACGCTCCCACCCAATCACGGCTACCCGTTGCGGGTGGTGGTGCCGGGATATATCGGGGCGCGTAGCGTGAAGTGGCTGAGCCAGATCAATGTCCAGACCACACCGTCCGATAATTACTTCCAGCAGCAGTCGTATCGCCATTACCCACCGCAATTTCAATCCCAGATGGAAGCCGCCGATTTCGTCCCGCCGATGCTTGGGCCGTTGCCGGTCAATGCGATTATTTTTTCGCCAAAGGTGAATGACACCCACCCCGCCGGACGGGTGACAGCCAGCGGGGTGGCCGTCGGGCAGGAGGGGCAACCGCTAGAGCGCGTCGAATTTTCGTTAGATGGCGGCGAGAACTGGCAACCCGCCAGCCTCACATCCCCGAACAAGCCCTGGGCGTGGGTCACATGGGCCGTTGATCTGTATTTAAATGCCGGGGAACATACGATCACCGTTCGCGCTATCGACGCCCAGGGCACGACGCAACCCCCGGCATTAGACCAGGTATGGAATTTTAAGGGGTACATCAACAACGCTTATCACCAGGTGCGCTTCACCGTAGCGTAGCGGCCCGTAGCCGTTAGCGAGGGTTGATCGTGAGATCATCCCCGGTGCAGGTGATGAGCCTGAAATGCGACATACAGATTCATGCACGTTTCGGCGTCATCCAGTGAGACCTCAAGCAGCTGTTCTGCCCGCCGCAACCGTTGCGTTAGCGTGTTGCGGTGGATGTGCAGTTCAAAGGCGGTCGCGCTGATATTTTTATCCTGCTGTAAGTACGCAAAAAGTGATTGATACAGCACGTTATGGTTATCGGCTAGGGAGGTCACCAGCCGATAGTAACGGTTGTGGTGCAGGCGGCCTGGGTCGATATGTCTCAGCCATACCCACGCGCCAAGCTCGGAGAAGTGCGCTACACCGGGGCTTTGCCCGCGCCGGTCGCTGATCTCGATTGCTTCGGCGGCACTCTCAAAGCTGGCCCAGATGTCCTGCATGGTTTCGGCAGTCATCCCGACCCCGATCCAAACCCGTAAGGTGGGATGATCGAGCAGGTTATACAACGCCTGGGCCACGCCGGGGCCGTCTGGGGTGTGATGCGCCTGCAACAGCACGATCAACATGCGATCACGGCGTGTTACCAGGCGGCGCTGATGCACGTTGCGTTCGACCTGTTGCTGTAAGGCATCTGTATTTGCTGGATCGCCGTTCTGGTCTTGTGCGCGGATGGCGAGGATTTGATAGGTTAGGTTCAACTGGAACCCGGCGCGGTGTGCGAGTTCGACTAGTTCTGGGTCGGCGGGGTCCGGGTGGCGCAACAGACGGCTAAGCAAATCTCCGCGTAATTTGCGAGCTTGCCGGCGTTGGTCGCGCTCGCGCAGCATAATCAAAGCGGTCACTAGCGAGGCGGTTTCGATAGCCAGGTTATCGAGTGGGTCTAGCCGGCGCTCGCCAGCGATGATCCACACATACCCGGTAATCTGGTTGGCAACGATAATCGGCGCGACGATACGCTCCATGCTCATGCCGATCTCGTTTATTGGCGCGACGTAAACCGGGTCACGCTCGTTCAATAGACGGTCGTAAATCCCCCGTTCGAGCAACTCGGCGGCTAAATGCTGCGACGTTTGCCCACGGTCGACGCTGCGCTGGCGTGCTAAATCGACCTTGCCAACCTGGGCGGTGGCGAGTACCACAAACGATGGGCTTTCGATGGTGATCGACCGATTGATCATGCGGGCAAGTTCGTTGGCAACATCCTGTAACCCTTTGCCGTCTAATACCAGGGTCATCAGCGTCTTATGGATGTGGCTTGATCGTTGGTTGATAGTATGTTGTTGGTCGATCAAACGGCCCATCAGGTCGCGGGTGACATCGGCGAAGGCCACATCAGCCGGAAGTTCGATCACCGGGAAGTGATAAATATTGGCGGCTTCTCGGATGGCGTCTGGCGTATGTTGCAGATACGGCCCAACCGAGATCACCAACCCGGCCAGGTTGAGGTGGTGTAACCGTTCGATATACCCGGCGGCGGCAGTCGGATCATTGGGCAGGCTGTAGCCCGCTGTCAGCATCAACTCGCCGCCTTTGGCCCACCGGAAGTTCGGCTCCGGCACATCGACCACATGCACATGCCGGATCGACCGGTCAAGACCATCGGCGCCCGCCACGAGTGCGGCTTGCTCGAACAATGGCAACGCTAAGATGTGTTGAACCGAGAGCATCCACCATCACCTTTCATAGCTGCGCCAGCCCACCGCCTAACAGCCCTCAGTTTATTTCGTTTTTTCTAGTTTTTCCGTCGGGTCTACGGGTTTATCATCGTTGGTTGTGGTTGCATCGGCGGAGGTCTTGTCGTCCGTTGGCTTATCTGGGGTTTCAGTCGGGATAGTCTGCGGTGCGGTATCCCCGGCGACGTAAGCTGTCGCCTGGGCCTGCAGGCGCTGCATATCTTGGCCGGTGGTCGTGGGTATCCCATTTAAGCCGGGTTGCTCGATGGTCCCATCAACTTTGACGATCGGCGCGTTCTCGCGCCTAGCAACCCCTTTGATGAGCGTCTGCTCACTTTCTTGTTGCGCCTGGGAGGCCTGTTGCATCCAAACGATGCGCTCGGATTCTAAGATGGATTCAATACGCGATACAAAATCGCTGATAACTTTCTGTGAGTGACGCTCGTCGTCCGGTAGGTTACGCCAGCGCATTAACTCGGAGTCAATCCGGCTAGCAGTGATGTGATAGTTACCGTAGGTGCTGCCAATCATATTGAGTTGAATGTGGGTATTCACCGCAACGGCAGCAGCGGTGGTGATCACGATGTACGGCTCCAGTTGGATTGCCGCCAAGACCGCGCTCAGGCCGCCGATGGTTAGCGTAACTTTCCGCCAGTCTTTGATCTTTTCGTAATCCTCATACACTTTTTTCACGTACCAATTGCGTTGCGGCATGGCCCGGTACTCAATGTAATCTTCAATTAAAAGCGGGTTAAAACCGTCGTCATGTTCTGGGTAGTACCGCCCAGATAGGCGCACCTTCTCCCCTTGCCGGGCACGGTCGATCTGGTCGGTTTCAATTGCTTTGACCTCGCCTTTACCGGTCGTGTTCACCTTCCACCGCAAAAGCACAAATCGCGCTAAACGGTTCCACCAGATGCGGGGCAGCGAGTGCTTGAAGTGTTTATCCTCCGTCGAAACCAACTGCAAAAACGGCGGGGCGGTTTCTAGCTCGTAAATCTGCTGGTTGATCTTCTCGATGCGTTCTAAGAAAACAGCCCGTGCCTGGTTCGGGTCGTTGCTATACTGGGCATACTGGCCGGCTTTCATACGGTACAAATAAATCTCACTGCGGATGCGGTCGGCCCCGGCCCGGTACATAATCCAGGCTTTTAGCGGGGAGAACTGCCCGGCGAAGGCTAACAAGGCTGATGTCATGACGGATAAAATAATCAGTGTGGCACTCAGGGTAAAATTCCCTAAAGGTGTTGTCCACCCGCCGACGTTGGTTTCCATGTAGGGGCGCACGGTGAACTCTAGCCATTGCCGAATCCCCGGTAGCGAGGTGATCACAGCTAAAACACTCGTCATAAAGATCAGCCAGATCATACGCTGGCGAATACCGCTGTTCGATTGTTTCTGGGCTTGCGACCCGGTGCTGTACGTTTCGTAAAGTTCCCAAGCATACATCAGAACCGGATCATACTTGTGCGCTTGTTCTGTTGGTGCGTCAGTCATGCGAACTCCCAAGATGCTATTACAGGCGGGCAAAAAAGCATTTTTGACAATTATAACTGCAAAAGCAACTTTATGCCGAATCGTAACTACTCAGCTTGCCCCCCACCCCGGCGCTAAAGCGCCACCCCTCCCCCACTATCGCCGTTTTAGCGGGGGGAGGGAGGGGTTTTCACCACCTTCGGCCATTTTCACCCTGCTCTGATCTGGGTGTGTTCAAACGAAAGACCTGAGTTGGAACAACTGTTTTTGTGAAAATCTTTGATTTTCACAGCAAAAGCCTGTGGGGGTTCGGGGGTGAAACCCCTGAGCAGTTACGCCGAATCTTTAAATCCCCTGAGAAATGTAAGGACGGCTACGTTAAGGCCCGCCTAACAGGGTAGAATAAACCAGGTCAACATATAGCGAATAAAGAAAGAGATAATAACATGCGTCGTTTTTGCGTGAGCTTGATCATGGCCCTATTAATCGTTACCAGCCTGGGGACCGCCGCCCAGGATACATCAGAACCACCGCCGGGGTTCGATAGTTGGGAGGCCGTGCTAGCCGACGCTCGCGGCACAACCGTCAATTGGCATATGTGGGGCGGTTCTGCTGCTATCAACGAATTTGTCGATACGTTCTACGGCGAGCCACTCATGGAAGAGTACGGTATCACGCTTAATCGTATCCCGGTTAACGATATCGTAGATACTTTAACGCTGGTTTTGAACGAACTGGAAGCCGCACCCAATACCCCCGGATCGGTCGATCTGATCTGGATTAACGGAGAGAACTTCTTCACGCTTAAACAGGCTGATGCGCTCTATGGCCCGTGGGCAGAAAACATCCCCAATAGTGAGTTAGTCGATTGGGATAACCCGGCGATTGCCTTCGATTTTGGTGTGCCTGTAGACGGCCTGGAAAGCCCGTGGGCGTCGGCACAATTTCAGTTTATCTACGATACCGCCCGTATGGACGCGGACGAGCTACCACGCAACTACGATGAGTTGACCGCCTGGATCGAAGCGAACCCCGGTCGGTTTACTTATATTGCACCGGGGCCGGGGGCCTTCCAGGGGACACGCTTTGTTAAGCAGGTACTATATCATGTCAGTGGTGGTTACGAACAATGGACGGGCGAATGGAACCCTGCGCTATTTGATGAGAACGCGCCCGCCTTGTGGGAGTTACTCAATACCTGGGAACCGAACCTGTGGCGCAATGGCGAGACCTACCCTGCCACCGAAAACGAACTCCATGCCCTTTTTGCCAACGGAGAAGTTGATTTCACCATCACGCAGGCGACCGCTGGGTCCGGGCCAGCCATCGAAGCCGGATTGATCCCACCGACTGCGAAGGCTTTTGTCTTTGATGAGTATATGATCGGGGATTATAGCTATCTCACGATCCCAAGTAACGCCCCCAACAAGGCTGCTGCGCTCGTCACCGCGAACCTGATCTTACGACCGGACCGCCAAGCCGGGCAGATTCTACCGGAAACCGGGTTCGGCCTGGGTTACGCTATCGACATCAACCGCGTTGAGGACGAAGCTGACCGGGAGTTACTACAACAGTCGCTTGATCAATTGGGCGATAGGGCCTCGGACCCGGCGGCACGCTCGGCGGCCTTTGCACCAGATATGGCCCCAGAATCGCAGGTTGCCGTTGAGGAAGGTTGGGAGGCGAACGTCCTTCAAAGCGGTCGCTAGTACGCACCCCGCCGCGATAATACCACCCACAATGTACGCCACAGGATGCGTAGGTCCAGCCACAGCGAATAATTACGGATGTAAAACAGATCATCCTCGGTGTGCAAGTGCATCGGTTTGTTGGCCCGCCCGTTGACCTGCCACCATCCGGTAATGCCCTGTGGCACCTGGAACCGCTTTCGCTGCCAGGGCTGGTATTGGTCTACTAAGTCCGGTAATTCTGGGCGTGGCCCCACCAGCGACATATCCCCGTGTAGCACGTTAAATAGCTGCGGGAGTTCATCCAGGCTGGTGACGCGCAACACACGCCCGACCCGTGTCACACGCGGGTCGTTTGGGTGTTTGTAGATCGCCTGACCGCGTGCGTTGTATTGCCGCACCAACTCTTGTTGGAATTCCGCACCGTGCATCATAGACCGAAACTTAAACATCCGGAAACGCCGCCCCCCCTCCCCCACCCGCTGCTGCTGGAAGAAAACCGGGCCGGGGCTATCCAGCCGAACCAGCAGCGCGATCAGCGCCATCAGTGGTAGTGCCGGGACCAGCAATAACAACGTCAGCACAATATCAAACATGCGCTTGATCACACGTTGGTAGGGGGTCAGTATCGGTTGTTTGAGCGTGATCAACGGGATACCGCTAAAATCTTCTATATGGACTTGCAAAAATGCCAGGTCGCCGTACTGTGGGATCAAACGGATGTTAACCGGGTAAGATTGCAACGTGCGCACTAGCCCGTTCATATCAATGGGGGTGTCGCGGTGGAGTGCGATCACGACCTCGCTAACGTCGCAAGTGGGTAAGACAGTTGGCAGGTCGGTGAGTGTGCCTAGCACCGGGATATGGTTCGGGATGTCGTGATCGTCGGATACCCTTAGCAGGCCAAGCGGATGCAACCCGGTGAAACGGTACTGATCGATCAGATCAAACATGCGCGTCGCCAGGTTGTTATCCCCGATGATCAGCACCCGTCGCACGCTTAACAGTTGCTCGCCGCGTGCCCAATACACCAGCCGCAAACCCACCCGCGACAGGCAGATCAGCACGACATGCACAATCAGAAAATAGATGATCTGCAAGCGAGATACATCACGATACGTTATGTACAACGCACCGAGCAGCATCAACCACCCCGTCAACACCGCCGGGAGTGTGACTTGTAGTTCTTTCATAAGCGTTGCGGCTTGGCGCGGGCTGTGAATATCCAGCATCGCATAGATTATGTAATGCAGCCCAATCGCGATCCCGTAGACGGGCAACGGGAGCAAGCGCAAACCGACATCCCCCGGTAAGCCAAACGGCAGAAAGATACGCATCAGCGTAGCAATCATCAACCCGAACACGACCAGCACACCATCGAGTGCCAATAAGAACAGGCTAAACCGCAGGCTAAAATGTTTGATCATCGTAGCGTTACCGTATCTAGCTGCAAACGGTCACGACGGAGCCCGTCCCCGTCAAGTATCGACAACGGATCGCCGTTTGCATCCAACAGACGAATATCTATATTATACACACCTGTTGGTGCATCTGGCGGGATCGCAATCACACAACCATCCGCATCAATGATCTGCCCGCGTGGGATAGCGCGGCGCAAGTCTCCGAATTGTTGTGTGCTATTCACCCCGGCGTGAACATCCGCGAAGCCCTGGCAGCTGTATGTTGTCCCTTGCTCGGTATGGACGAGTGTAAACTGTCGCCGTTGTGCCTGTAGCGATTCGGCTAGGACGAGCCAATTGACCAGGGGTTCGTAACTCTTGCCGCGTGATGCTTCCGGGGGAGTGCGGATCGCAACGAGTTGTAGCTCATCCCCGAAAACGCCCAGGTTCGACGGGCAGGTCGGGCCAGTGGGTAGATCGGCATTGAGCGTAGTTTGCTGTTGGGGCGTGCGTGTGCCATCTGGGGCGACCCAGCTAAAAGCGACCGTTACCGGGGCGGACATCGGCGCGGCGCAGTTCTCGACGGTCATTTGCTGGCGGATCAGTTGCCCCGGCTGCCAGCGTGGGGTCGGGTAGATACCGCGTAGCGGCACAAACTCGCATGTAAACGTTGCCCCATTCGCGCCGCGCAAGTCCAGCCGGCCACGTAGATTCTGCGTCAACGGACGGGACGTGCCCAGCAGCAAGTCCGCGTTTAGCACATCCTCACGGATCGCGTAGTCGGCCTGGACCAGCGCGGGGGCCTCGGATAGTGGCGCGGCTAAGGTGTTGGGGATCACATGGTTTCGCATCAACTGACCCGGCACGCTGTAATAGGCCGTTGCACCAGATAAGACCAACCAGCCACCAGCCGCCACCGCACCCGGCACCCACGCTACCGGACGCGGCAACAGCGCGTGCAAACCGTAACTCGCCATCAACATGAGCGCCGGCAACCCGACCGCGTAATATCGTAGCGGCGCAAAAATAAGCGATTGTACCACCATAACGACTTGCGTCTGCCCGGACCGCAATAACACCAACACCAACGCCCCACTGAACAGGGCCGCCGCTGCTAATAATATCTCTCTTGCTGCCCGGTCTCGTCGGATGGTGGCAGCGCCTACGCCCCAGGCTGCCACCGCTAGCAGTAAGACCCCCGTCAAGCGGTAGGCTCGCATCCACCGCCCCGGCAGCGGCACCTCCCGGATAGCAGCGGCGTAGGTATCTAGTGTGTAGCGTAGGGTTAGCGGCACGGACCCGATCACGCGGCCTCGGCTATCCCATATCCTGTTCAGGCTACGCCCAATATCATCATACCGCCCGAAAAAGCTACCATATTGCACGATGTTAAACGTCACCAGGCCAGCTATCATGAGCGTTAGCGCCGCAACCATCCCCCCCAATGCGACCCACTGCCGCCCAGAGAAGCGCAACCCACCCGCTTGTCGGAAGAACACATATCCCACGCCGATCACTGCCGTCACAAGCGTCACCCAGCCGTTAATTTTAGTCAGGATAGACAATGCCACAGTGACAAACACTAGCGCCACCGCCCACCACCGCAGTTTATCCGCCCGCAGCAGATAAGCCAGCGCCAACAAATGCCCCGCCGCTACCATCAGTAGCAAGTTATCGTTAATGATGATGCTATTGAGCCTCAGTGTGTATGGCTCAAAGGCCAGTAACGCCGCCGCGATCAAGGCGATAGATCGGCGGGTGGGGAAAGCGATACGTCCCGCCGCGTATGCCAACCCGACCGCCATCACACCAAACCCGACATTGAGCAGGCGTAACGCCATCCCGCCGCGAGCGTGACCGCTGTAGGGCGGGTTGTATGTCGTGTCCGTCTCCAGCCCGACGATAGCCTCGGTCCCGTTGATGCAGTACGGGGCCGGGTTCATCGTCATTGTGGCCCGCCCGCTAGCCCCCCACACGCCCGCAACCGCGGCCGTTAACAGGCCGTATAGCGGCGGCTGCGACCCTTGTCGTATCTCAAATTGCCCCGGCGGGAAATCCGACGAACGCGGCAGCCGCCCCTCTTCCACGATCAACCGGGCGATATTGTAACTATCGATCTCATGGTGATAGCCGGTCCATAACGGGACCTGCCGCGCCACGATCACACCTAGTACCAGCTTAACCAGCAACACCGCTACCAGACCCAATATGGGTAAATGTCGGGTCATGCTAGCACCCGGTCATAGATCGCCATCAACTGATCGTAGTTGTGCGGGGCGGTATAGTGTTGCTCGTATGTATGGCGGGCGGCTAAGCCCATCTTCGCGGCGCGTTCCGGTTGGGCCGTTAGTGTACGGACGGCGGCTGCCAGCGATGCCGGATCGCCGGGGGTGAAGTGCAGGCCTGTCTCGCCGTGTGCGATCAACTCTGCGGGGGCACCATGCCCAGACGCGATCACGGGTGTTCCCGCTGCGAAAGCCTCAATCGCTACCATTCCGAATGTCTCGTAACAGGCCGACGAAACCACCAGCGCGTAAGCGTGTCGCATCAGTCGGCTGACCTGCGCACGCGGGATACGTCCTAATAGCTCGATCTGATGCGGTGGAAAAGAAGCGCCTAGGCGTGCCTGTGCCGCTGGCAGCAACGGGCCATCCCCAACAACTTTCAACGGGATATTCGGCAGCGTTTCCCAGGCATCTAATAACACATCGGACCCTTTCTCCGTGGTAAAGCGCCCCACATACAGCAGATACCGATCACGCATCGCCGGCCCGGTGCCGGGGTCTTGTGGTAGGAAGTGCGGCTTTACCACGATCTGATCTGCTGGCAGGCCGCCAGCCATTAGCTTTTGACGGACAAAGCGCGTCGGGGTGATGAACTGTGCCACCCGGTCCCATGTCCCGCGCACGTTATGAAACGCATTGGATACCGCCAGCGCCGCCGTCTGCGTGCGAGAGCCACGAAAGCACCCATACCGCACGCCGGGATACTGGATCGGCTTACCCACGCACAACTCACACACCGCCCCATCACGGAACAAGGTTGCTGCCGGGCAGATCAGCCGGAAGTTGTGTAACGTCTGTACAACGGGCACGCCCGCCCCGGCGCAAGCGTGGATCGCCGCCGGAGAGATCATAAAGTGGGTATTATGGATGTGGGCCACGTCTGGCGCATGGGTTCGGATGATCGCGGTGAGGTCGGCAGTGGCTTGCCGGGACCAGATCATACGGGCGGGCATCCGTCCTTTTTCCAATGCAGATAGGCCGGCTAGTTCGTCATTCGAGCGCGTGTAAATGATCACGTCGTGCCCGTTGGCACGCAGCATCTCGATCTCATTATGGGCCACCACTTGTTCCCCACCCGGTATTCGGTAGGCATTGTGGACAACAAGTATCTTCATGCAGACGTATCACGCAATAGGGTTTGCCGGAGTTTGGTTTCGGCCTGTTCGGAGAGCAGCGCTCGGATCAACAGCTTGGCGACCCCACGTGGAACCTGTGCCGGGTAGCGCAGCGCCTCTCGGAGTGCTGCGCTCGCATCGCCCCAGGCCCCTTCACGTAAGCGGGCCAGTGTCGCCCCCAGGTGGGCATCGGCCCATTGCACGCGCACCACCGCCGCCACATCACCACCGCCGTAAGCCTGCATAACCTCGACCATCTCGTGCAGCCGGTCCACACCGCCGCTAAACGTCTTGGTGTCGCGGGTCCAGGTGATGACCGCTAGCGTTTGATCGATCAGGTAACCGGGGTATTCGCGCCCAATCCGCAAGAAATATTCCATATCCATCATATAATGTAAGTCGGTACGCAGTGGCCCGAACGTTTCGATCACCTCTCGCCGCCAGAACACGGTCGGTTGGCTGATATAAAGCGCTTGCGATAGATACGCCTGGTAATCCCAGCGGGCCATATGATGGTTAAACGGTACCGGGTCGCCAGCCCGGTTGATATAGCGATCATGCCCGTAAACCCAACCCGCCTCCGGGTGATGTTGCAATTGCTGGACGGCGGTTGCGACCGTATGCGGCAGATAGCGATCATCGGCACAGAGCCAGGCCAGTACATCCCCGGTTGCCCGCGCCCAACCCTTGTTGATCGCGTCTGATTGGCCCGCGTCCGGCTCGGAGATAAACGTCAGGCGTGGGACATCGGCGTATTGTTGGGCTATCTGCGCCGTGTGATCGGTGCTGGCCCCATCCATGATGATGTATTCCAGGTTGGGGTACGTCTGGTTTAGGACTGATTCAATGGTGTTGGCGAGGGTAGCGGCGCTGTTGTAGCACGGGGTCACAACGGTGACGAGAGGTTGAGAGTCAGTCACGGGGCACTTCTCCACATTGGAATGCGCTTCAAAAGGTAGCACACCTACCGGGGGATTGCCAGATGATATAACCATTGGGGTAGGGTTAACGCATGAAAATTTTCTAGGGTGCGGGGTGAAACGCCACAACATCCTATCTCTACCTGAGTTGTTACGGTTTTTTTCCCTCTCCAAGACGAAAGCTACTTAACCAAAGTATAACGTCTGTTGGCGAAAGTCACCCTAGCTTATCGCTTAGATTATGCTAATCTTTACAGTGCGATACGGCAGATAGAAACAAAAGGTTTCACCGTATCGGTGCAGTGGTTATGCACCCAAAACCTAAGCAAGAAGAAGAACAAGAGTTGACAGCATCAAACAATCCTCGCTTGGGCGATTTGTAATTGCGTCTCTCCGAAAGTGCTTCACAACGCTCATCACAACCGACAAAACAGAAGTTGGATGGGCCAAGCTGGTTTGGCAATACCAAAACATCTCTCAGGAGTGAATGAACAATGGCGAATCGTTCGCAAGGTACAGTTAAGTGGTTCAATGCCGAAAAGGGCTATGGGTTTATTTCTCAGGAAAACGGGGATGACTTGTTCGTCCACTACTCCGAAATTCAAGGCAACGGCTATCGCACGCTCGAAGAAGGTGCCAAGGTCGAATTCGAGATTACGCAGGGCCGTAAGGGTTTCCAGGCTAGCGCAGTAACGCTTCTCGACGACTAGCACATCATCGGCGTACTTCGCACGATAACTTTCAAAGGGGCATACGTGAGTGTGCCTCTTTGTTTTTTAAACGGCCCCGTGTTGTGTTTGTTCGTGTTTGCGCAGCCGAGATCGAACCGCGTTGGGTTGGCGTTGCAGTGCCTCGGACATAGCTTTCAGGTCGTAGTCGGCGGCTTGCATCTCCCCTAACAGCCGATCTTCCTCATCGTTCCAGGGCAGGTAAGCACGCGGATAGTCGGTGATGGCCCGGTGCATCGCAGAATCCGGCTTGAGCGTACTCAGGTCACGCGGGGCCGCCGCCGCCCGTAGCCTAGCAAGCCGTTGTTGCAGTTGGGCGGCTTCCTTTGGGTTGGGGGATGACTGTTGCAGTCGTTCCCACCGTTGGAGCATCTGCGCGGCGTGCCCCGGCTGCCCGCTGGCGGGTAGGTAGTAGGCCCCCAGGTTGTGAAGCATCCCCGGTATATTATGCGCACGCTGGGCCATGCGCTCCAGGTCGTCCCAACCCTGGTTTTGCAGTGCATCGATCATGCGCTGAGTGAGGTCCAGTTGCATTTCATCCAAAAAAGCGGAGGGTTGCGGCGCGGTTAGGCTGTTAGGGTCTGCATGAGGGATTGTCCCAATGTAGAGCTGTTCTTTGGCGCGTGTGATCGCCACATAGAATAGGCGGCGCTCGGCATCAATGTTATATTGCACCCCGTTATCTTTATTTTTGGCGGCTTTATCGAAAACCGGGCAGTCCTCATCGATCAGACACGGTAAATAGCCCTCGATGCAATCCGGCAAAACCACGACATCATATTCTAAACCCTTCACCCGGTGGATACTGGTCAGCACAACCTGTTGTGCTAGCGGTGCGCCGTGGGTGGTATCCAGTTCATCGACGTGTGTTAAAAAGTCGGTTAGCGTGTGATCGATGATGTGGGCGTATTGCCGCAGCGCCCGCACCGCCCGTTTACGATCCTCCGACGCTTCACTATAGCCGTAGTAATCGTCAAAGTGTCCCTCATAATCGACAAACTCCACCAGCCAATCCAACGCCTCACCTGCCGGGGCGCTCAGGTTATCCGAGAGCATCCTGATCGCGTCGGCGTATCCCTCGACACGGCGGGCCTGCTCTATGTTGAAAGGTGTGATCATCGGGTCGGACAGCATTAGTAGCCCCTCCCGGATGCTTAGCTGGTTGCGTTGGGCCAGCGTCAACATATCGGATAGGTCGGCGCGGCGTAGCATCCGGTTGGGGACGTTGGCGGTTGCTATCATCATCTGTTTGGCGTCTTGGTCGATGGTGTCGTCTAAGCGAGATGCCAGCCGGATGTACATTAGCAGCTTGACGATCTCGTTACGCTCTAACAATGGGGAGCCGCCTTCGACGCGGTACGGTTGCTCGCGGGTGAGGAACTCTAATTCTAGCCCGTTCATCTGGCTGAACAGCCGCCCTAGCACGATCAGTTGGTCAAGTGGCTTGCCCGCCTCGATGTAGGCCCGGATTTGGTCGGCCAGTTGGCTGTTGACCCGGTAAGGCTCGCCTCTTAGCAGGTGGATGCGTGTTTTACGCTGGTGGTGATGGGCGATCACGCGCTTTGCGACGCGCTCTTCGTTGTAACGGACGGTGTTTTCGGCACATTGGGCGACCAACGGCCCAAACCGGAACGAGTGCGAAAGCGTGTAATTGTCGGTCGGCTTGCTATCGAAGCGATCCGAGAAGTCTTGTAAGATAAAGCCGGGCCGCGCCCCGCGCCACTCGTAGATCGTCTGATCGTCGTCGCCCACCACCATCACGTCAGCCTGATCGCCGGCTAAAAGCTCGATCATGCGCTGCTGACCCAGGTTCACGTCCTGGTATTCGTCAATAATCAGGTATTGATAGCGTCCCAACCACCGTTTTTTGACGGCTTGCTGGCTTTGCATCAACTGAACGGCTAGCGGCACTAGATCATCAAAGGTGATCGCCCCGCGTGACTGACGCTCTTCCTCGAAGCGCAAATATAGCTCTGGGATGTGGCGATTGTTGCGGTATCCGGCGCGATCTGGCGGTGTGAGTGCGCCTTTCCATAGCCCAATCGCACGCAAAACTTCCTCCGCGTCGATGCTGTCTGGGCGAATCTCGCCGTCATAGGCCATCCTCTGGATCAATCGTAGCACCAACCGCCGTGATTCTTCGCTGTTTTCGTTGAACCACTTTTCGCGGATGTGGGGATATACGCCGTCTCGGATGGCGGCATGTAGCACATGGTAGGCGAACGAGTGAAACGTATTCACTCGTGGTTGTTCTTCTGGGGGGAGTAGCGTTAAGAGCTTCGCCTGGAATTGTTCTCGTGCCAGCCGATTAAACATCAACAGGCCGATCTTGGACGGATAGACCCCCTCATCGCGGATCAGGTGTTGCACACGGTATGTCATGGTGGTCGTCTTGCCAGACCCCGCCACCGCCAGCACACGCGCATGGTGCCCGGTTGGGTGGTGGATGACGGCTTGTTGTTCGGTTGTGAGGTTTGGCATAGGCGGGTTCGGTTGTCTCTGGCAGATGATACCCACAGTGTAACCCGAAACGGTATCAAATGCAGCCGTTGTCAATACATTATCAGGGTAACCGCATCAAATTTTTCTAGGCGCTGTTGACGTTTGAAATTTCGATCTCGTTAAAGACCACAACGGTTCAAAACGTAGGGGTATAGCGTGCTATGCCCTGGGTTCAGCACGCTGAACCCCGACAATCACCGATTTTTTGCGTAAATGTCAACACAACGTAGCGGCATAGATTGGGATCGCATCCCAAACCCTGCCAATCTTTTTCAAAAGATTGACTAAAACTTACCCTTTTTGGCGCAAAGCGCCAAAAACTGCTGGTCAAGGATCGCTAAATCCTTGTGGGGGCAAAGCCCCCACGATACGTTTCAACAAGATATGATGTGCTTTTGACGTCGATTCAGTTTTGGTGCGATTACCCTGACGATGTGAGTTGGCACACCAGGCCTTTAGCGCCCGTTACCGCAGCGTAACGTCCAGGCCCGCCCATCTTGAGCTAGTAGGTGATCGGCTTCGGTTGGACCCCAGCTATTGGGCGGATACTGGACTATGGGCGGGGCCTGCTCGGATTGGCTGAGCGCGATAATCCGGTCGATGATTTCCCATTGGGCTTCGATCCCATCGCTGCGGCTGAACAGCGCGGCATCGCCCAGGATCGCATCTAGCAGCAGGCGTTCGTAAGCATCCGGGATTTCACATTCACCGAATGACCCGGCATAGCTAAAATCCATGTGGACCGTCTGCGTTTGCTGCGATGTATCCGGTAATTTCGCCTCGAATCCCAGGCGCATACCCTCATCGGGTTGGATGCACATTGTCAGTTTGTTGGCGTTAAACCCTTCGATATTCTCACGTTGGAACATCATGTGCGGCGGATTTTTGAACTGCACCGTAATTTCGCTGGTTTTACGCGGTAGCGCCTTGCCACTACGTAGGTAGAACGGCACCCCATCCCAGCGCCAATTGCCGACATGCAACTTGAGTGCGCCGTAAGTGGGCGTGATGCTGCCGGCCTCAACCCCTTCCGTTTCTAAATAGCCCTCATATTGGGCCAGGACAATATCTTCTGGTTTTAACGGGCGGATCGCCTTCAGCCGATCACGACGCAATACGGCGTGCTCGTGCTCGCCGGCCCGAAGGCGCGCGACGTGCTGGGCCAGCTCACCGACTTCGATCTCGGCAACGAGGCGTTCCCCTGGCTGACCGGCAAGCAGATCAATATCGGCCACGCCATGGCGCACGCCTTGCGGGTCAATTTCGTCGGCGAACTCGGCTGGGAGCTGCATCACCCAGTGGAGATGCAGAACACCATCTTCGACCTGCTCCTCGAGGCGGGCGCGCCGCATGACATCAAGCCGTTC
>DAOTUA010000149.1:0-18059 GCA_034437355.1 Anaerolineae bacterium
CCCCACACCAACTGACCCCGCCCCACCAGCACCGCCCCCCCGACGACGATAACAAACCCGCTGAGTGTCACCCAATCTGGATGGACCCCGGCACGATGTAGCACGTTCCCTGCCCACCCACAGGCCGCCGCTGTATATCGCCGGAGTCGATCTGTTAAAGTTCTAGGCGAAGATTGCGAAGATTGCGAAGGAGGCATGGTGTGTTTGAGTGGGTCCTGATGATCATTTCCCCCATAGTAATGTGCTAGCGGCTTTTGTGTCAGGGGGAGCATAACAACCGGCAGCGTTCTGCTACTCCCTCGGACCATAGCGAGCGGTATGAATGATGGGGGCGCTTGTCAACAAACAGCGGCCGCCCAATTATCCTATTTCCACCGGAGTAGTTAAAAAATTCGTAACTGCTCAGCGGCTTCAACCCCGACCGCCCATAGACTTTTGCAAAAGTTTGACCAAAATTTCATCTTGTATGATAAAATCGACGCTTTTTGTCCACTTTTTCTGGAAAAAGTGGTGGGGTGTGGGATGAAACCCCACGACATCCTAATCTCTATCCGAGTCGTTAAAAAATTCAAATAAAAACCCTTGGACAAATCACGAACAGTTGTGTTATCTTATACGTAGAACGCATGATCCTTAAATAGAAATCCGTCCCGTACAACAACGTGACAATTTTCTAGTTTTAATCAAACGTTTCATTAATAGGCATAAGTAGAAAAGGTTTGCAAAATGAAACCATTCGATGAATTATCTGCCAGACAACGCCGAATCTTGCGCTTTATTGATGAGTACACCGTCGAAAATGCCTACCCGCCCACTATAAGGGAAATTGGCGACGCTACCGGGACCGCCTCCACTTCGGTTGTCAACTATAACCTGAATAAGTTAGTTGAGGAAGGTTACCTGGACCGTGAAAAGCGTGTATCCAGGGGTGTCAAATTGATCGCCGCCATCCCGAACGGGGCCGGGTCTATGTTCCGGGGCGCACGGGGGGTTCGCACCAGCGAAACGCAGAACTTTATCCCGTTGATCGGCAATATCGCTGCCGGGGAGCCAATCCCAATACCGGAAGACATCGGGCAGACTATCGACGACGAGGATATGCTCGAAATTAGTTCGATGATGCTCGGTGGTGTTGACCCCGGCGAGGTATTCGCGTTACGGGTCAAGGGAGATTCGATGATCGACGCGATGATTGCGCACGACGATATTGTGTTGTTCCGCAAACAGTCGATTGCCAACAATGGCGATATGGTCGCCGTCTGGTTAGGAGACCGCAACGAGACCACCCTCAAGTATTTTTTCCATGAGGGCGACCGTATCCGACTCAAGCCCGCCAACAGCAACTACGACCCGATTTTCGTAGATGCCGCCTACTGCCAGATACACGGCAAGGTGTTATCCGTCATTCGCCGGCTGAAATAACAGCTATCCGACCACAGCCGGTACCGTTGCCAACATTTGGAGCGCGGTCAGGTTGCGCATGGGTAAACCATCGGGCGGGTTGCCGGTGATAGGTGCGCGCGGTCGGTGTTCCCCGGCAGCACGGGCGCAGGCCGTCCGATTGTCTTATTGCCCCGGTTCGATAGATGTAAAGTAATCGCGCACAACATCGCGCATCCCCAACGGGATATAATCTGACTCGAGCGCCTGCGATGCCGCGTTGCTGTAATCACTAAAAACCTCATTGTACGGGACGGTCGTTTGCCCGGTTGGGTTCTCGGAGAACTCCCCTTCTACCAGGGGCGAGTCGCCGTCCTCCGATTCCAACGAGATCGACGGCCCACCCTCCCCACCGGCACGCTGCGGCGCGTAGATCGGGTCAAACTCTGTCACACCGGAGCCGTCCGGGTTATTGTTCGTGGCGGTTTCGCCGCTGGCCTCGAACCCCTGCTGCACCGCGCTGCTGTCCTGGTCCCCTGCGCCGCTATTGGCTCCCGCCGATCCACCTGTGGAAGATTGGGCCGCCTGCCCCCCCTGCGATGGTTGCCCCTGTTGGCCCGGTTGGTTGCCGCCACTCTGGGCACTCTGGGAGGTTTCGCCCGGTTGCTGCCCGTCTTGTTGGCCGGACTGCGCCTGGGTGTCGGCCTGTTCCCCCGGCTGCGGTGTCGAGAGGATGAACTGGCTCTGCTCGCCGGCCTGCTGGCCGTCCTGCGCCTCACCAGCCGCCCCAGCTTGTTGTTCGCCGCCCGGCTGGTTGTCGGACGGTTGTTGTAGCGCCCCCTGCTGCTGACGGGTATCGTCTGCGCCCTGTTGCAAATTCTGTTGGGATTGCTGCTGCTGGGTGGACTGCTGCTGCTGGTTATCAAGCGCGTCTTGGGCCTGTTGGATAGCTTCCTGTGCCGCCTGTGGGTCGCCATTTTCCAGGGCTTGGGCGGCATCTTGCAGAGCTTGGGCGGCTTCGGGGTTACTCTCTCGTAGCGCCTCGGCAGCTTGGTTGAGGGCATCGGCTAATGACTGCGGGTTCTGGCTGTTCTCGCCCAGTTCGGCAATATCGCTAAGTTGTTCGTCTAGCGTTTCAAAGTCGCCGTTCAGGTCGTTTTGATCGCGTTGTTCCCCCTCCGGGAAAGCCCCATTAAGCGCCTGCTGTGCCCCAGCGCGGGATTGCTGCTGTTGCCCAAGTTGATCACCGAGCGACCCAGCCTGATCTTCTAATTCCGATGCTACGTCGGATAACTCCGCGAAGGCTTCTTCGGTCGTGATGTCGTCGCGCTCTAACGTGTCGATAGACGCCTCTAGTTCTTCTAACAGGCTGTCGCGCTGCTCTTGGCTCAGCGACGGATCGGCAGCAATTTCTTCGGTGATGTCTCGCAGCGTATCCGCCGCTTCTTCTATTGCTGGGTTCGGGGTGGTTGCGGCAGCGACATTATCTTCCATAGGGTTGGGCAGCAACAATAACGCCGCTAAGACTGCGCTCAATATCCCCAATGTCACCCAATCGACCCACCGCACCTGGATCGGGAGGTAATCTTTGGCGCGGATGGTCTGTGCCCGTTGGATAGCGTCATCAAGCTGACGAGTCGTGAACTGATCGCTAGCGCGTATCCGCCCGCCGATCAGGTCTAGGGCGGTCGAGACGCGCTCATTCAGCCGAAACATCAGGTCGAATTGTTGGGCGGCGCGATTGGCTGACCTGGGATATAGCAAAACACCGATGACCAGCACGCCAAACCCGGCCCCAACGCCCACCAGCGCATAAACCAAAATTTGCGGCACAAACAAAAACGGGCGCATCCGAGAGACCACCGCCAACGCGATCCCCAACATCACCCCCGGCATCAGCGCCAACGCCAACCAGCGCACGAACTGTTGCAGCCGCAGCCGCCGATCCCAGTTGCGCACCAGCGCGACCAGGGTAATTTGTTGATCGTGGTAAAGTGTGGGGGTAGCCAAAGAGATATGCCTCGCAACAGCGTTAATATTCGATAATTAGCATAGCATATCCTTCTCGGTGGTTAAAGCGAGAGGGTGATGAGGGCAGGACTATTGCAAAGTCGAGTTTTCGCAGCGCGGGGAGGCTGTCCCCGCCACCTGCAAAGGGTTTGCACCCTTTGAACCCGTTTTTTCGGATGCAAAGCGTCCGAAATGATAAGTTTTTGCTCACTTTTTTTCAAAAAGTGACGGGTTTGGGCAGCGCCTAATAGTCAGCCATGTAACTTTGCAAAAGCCCTAGTGATGAGGGGTGTATTTCAAATTTCGTTTGGTCATTGCTACGATTGACAGTACAATCTAATCAAGCCATTGGGTATAAACGATATACCCTTCGGCAAATTATTTTTGGAAAAGGACACTTTTATGAATATCGAAAGTCAACTGCTATCGGAGGCCATCCGGCATTTTGACCTGAGCGACTACTGCATTGTTACACCCAGTACCAGTGTCCGCGAAACGGTAGAGCAAATGCGAGAGACCAAAAAGCACACCGCTTTTGTTGTCGGCGACCATACCATGCTCCAGGGGTTGATGACCGACCGTGACGTGTTGCACAAAGTCGCGCTACACCCGGATATATGGGATGCCCGGATCACCGACATCATGACACCAGACCCCTTCACGCTCAAACTAAGCGCCACCGCCGGCGAAGCCATGCGCCTGATGGACGAGAAAGGCTTCCGTAATGTGCCCGTCGTCAACAACTCCGGCAAACCAATCGGCAATATGACCTACTTCTCACTCGTCAACTACCTGAGCGACGCCTTTCATAATGTGGTGCTAAACGCCCCCCCCACGGCCGACTATGCCAGTTCTCGTGATGGGGGTTGATTCTAAAAACGACTATGCACGGTAACCTTAACTATTCCGACGTTGTAAACCAGGTTCGCGAACAGGGCTGGACTATCGTCTCGCAGACGCCAGACGCCACACACATCGAACAACAAGTCGGTGCCCCGCGCATCCCGGCTATTGCACTGGCATTGGTCCCGGTTGTCGGGATGCTGCTGGCGCTGCTGTGGATCTACACACGCGGCACAATCCAGGTCAGCATCGAGCGACATCGCAACACCGCCCGCATTGTCACCAAAACGAACACCTACGACATCAACCGCAACAATGACCTGGAGACCTTCTTTTCGCTCCACAGCTACGACGGCAATATTGGATATTACCCGATATTGATCACGGGCATCATTGTAACATTCATCCTATTTGTTGTGTTCCAGATGACGCTATGACACCCCCCACCACCCCAGACGGCGACGACCGATCACTGGCGATTGAGGAGATCACGCCGTTGATCACCGCTTACGGCCTGCTCTTGCTGGTGCTACCCATCGGGCTATTTGTGCTGTTCTACGGTTTTGGGGCGTTATTCGGTGACGTGCGGCTCTTACAGTTGATTATCTTACTGACCGTGTTCACCATCGCCCACGAGGGCTTTCATGTCATCGGTTGGAAATATTGGGGCGGGCTACCCTGGGGTGCTTTTACCTTCGGCTTCAAATGGGAATACCTAGCCCCCTATGCCCACGCCAAGGCCCCCATGCGGGCCGATGCCTATCGTTTAGGGGCCTTGCTGCCCGGTTTGATGACCGGCCTCGTGCCGTATGTGATGGCACTCGTTGCCGGTGACGGCACCATGACGATCCTCAGCGCCACCATGATCAGCGGGGCCGTGGGCGATCTGTTCGTGGTGTGGACCTTACGCGACGTGCCACCGTCTGCCCAGGTGATCGACCACCCAGAAAAGGTCGGGTGTATTGTGCTAACCGACACCGACCCATAAGATGGTTTCGCGTAGGGGGTATCCTGCATATACTAAGGCTGATGTGGCGCTCGGCAGAGGGCGAACTGAACGGGGGGACCGACCCACCAGCACCGATACAACATCGTAACAAACCAGACTTGACACCTCTCAGGAGTTATTTTTATGGCTAATGTTCCACACGAAGAAAAGGCCGCCGGGACGTTCGAGGAATTTGATAGCGTCGTGATCCGTTTTGCGGGGGACTCTGGCGATGGGATGCAGTTAACCGGCTCCCAGTTCACCAATACCGCCGCCGTATTCGGCAACGACATCTCGACCTTACCGGATTTCCCCGCCGAGATTCGCGCCCCTGCCGGCACCCTCGCGGGTGTGTCCGGCTTCCAGGTCAACCTATCGAGCCAGGAAATCCATACCCCCGGCGACGCCCCCCAGGTTTTGATCGCAATGAACCCGGCAGCACTCGCCGCCAATATCGACGAACTCGAAAAAGGCGGCGTCGTCATCGTCAATACAGACGCCTTCACGCGCTCTAACCTGAAAAAAGCCAACCTGGACGAGAACCCGCTAGAAAACGGATCACTAAACAGCTACAAGGTCCACGACATCCCCTTAACCACGCTCAACCGCAACGCACTGGAAGAATTTGGCGATGACCTGAGCAGCAAAGACATCGACCGTTGTAAGAACTTCTTTGCCCTGGGCCTGGTCTTTTGGATGTTCGACCGCCCACTCGAAATCACGCTAGAATGGATCGACGGTAAATTCGGGAAGAAGTTGCCCATCGTTGCCGCCGCCAACAAGAAAGCACTCCAGGCTGGGTTCTTCTTAGGAGAAACAACCGAAACGTTCCAATCACGCTATCGGATCGCCCCGGCTAAGCTCAAACCGGGCACCTACCGCAAGATCACCGGTAACCAGGCCGTCGCTATCGGATTAGTCACCGCCGCCCACCGCAGCGGTAAACCCCTGGTCTATTGCGGCTACCCCATCACCCCCGCCTCAGATATTCTGCACTATCTCGCGCCACTCAAGCATTTCGATGTGCGCACCTTCCAGGCCGAAGATGAGATCGCCGCGATGGGAGCCACGTTGGGCGCGGCTTTCGGTGGGGCCTTCTCCGTCACGGCCACATCTGGGCCGGGGATCGCCCTCAAAAGCGAGATGCTTAACCTGGCGATGATCTGTGAGTTGCCGATGGTCGTGATCAACGTGCAGCGCGGTGGGCCATCTACCGGGCTGCCAACCAAGCCAGAACAGGGCGATCTGTTGCAGGTCATGTTCGGGCGCAATGGCGATTCGCCGCTACCCGTGATTGCCCCAGCCACCCCCTCCGATGCGTTCTGGGCCGCCATCGACGCCTATCGCTTTGCCATACATGCCATGACCCCCGTCATCCTACTAAGCGATGGCTACCTGGCCAATTCCTCCGAACCCTGGAATATCCCGGACCCGGATAGCATCGAGCCGATAACGTGGGAACACCCCACCGAGATCGCAGACGGCGAGCAGTTCAAGCCGTTTGTGCGCGATATTGTCACCTTGGCGCGACCCTGGGCTATCCCCGGCACCCCCGGCATGGAACACCGCCTGGGCGGGCTAGCAAAAGCGCCAGAAACCGGGAATGTGTCTTACAACCCGGACCACCAAGCGGCGATGGTGCGAGATCGCGCCGAAAAGGTCTTACGCCTCCAGGAGTTGATCCCACCGCAAGAGGTGTTCGGGGCACAACAGGGTAAGGTGTTGGTGCTGAGTTGGGGCAGTACCTACGGCGCGGCGCGGTCGGCGGTGCAGCGTAGTATCAAAGGCGGTATGAAGGGTATCGGGCACTTGCACTTACGCTTCTTGAACCCGCTACCGGGTGACCTGGAGAATATCATCTCGCGCTATGAGCATGTTCTCGTACCAGAACTTAACACCGGGCAACTGGCGCTGTTGTTACGTGGTAAATTCGGGCGGGATAACATTATCCCGTTCTCTAAAGTGATGGGACGTCCCTTCACCATCGGGGAAATCATCAACAAAATCAATGACATCATCAAATAACAACCCACAGGAGATAGATCACACATGAACAATTTTGAGTTGGAAATGGGGCAAATGAACAGATTCAACAATGATAACGCCGATACAGTTGTGCTGGTGTTCTTCCAGGATGCCGGCGCAGATACCTGGGAAAACGACACCCGCAACTTCGACCGGGTGCCCGCCGTGGGGGAATACCTCACGCTATCTCGTGATGGGGCTTGGTACGAGGTCAAAGCGGTTGTGCATATGGCCTTCCCGCTAGATTACGATGCCGAGCTATATTGCGTAAAAGTAGAGGATAAGCTCGGCTTGCGCCAGTCTTTCGGCAAATAACCTAAGCGAGGCAAACGCAATGGAAGCGGAAATCCAGGTACCAGAAATCCAGGCGGACTGGGCCACGTTCGAGGAGCTGTTCAACGGGACGCCCTTTGAACTTGTTAGTGGAAAGGTAATCCGTGTGAGTCCGTCAGGGTTGTTAGCATCAGTTATAGCAGCAGAGATTGTTACCGAACTGAAGTTGTTTAACCGTAACAAGAAACTCGGTTTTGTCACCGGGGCCGATGGCGGTTTTAAGCTGGATGACAAAAACATGCGTGCCCCAGATGCGGCCTTCATCAGCAAAGCCCGGCTAGAAACACAAACGGACCTGTCTAAATTTGCCGAGGCTGCCCCAGAACTGGCGGTCGAGGTGATTTCTCCCGGCGATCTCGCGTCGGAGGTGCAGCAGAAGATCGTGCTGTACTTCCAGCATGGGGTTCAGATGCTATGGATCGTCTACCCACATATGCAAGAAGTCGTCGTCCACCTACCGGACCGCACCACCCGCACGCTAACAAAATCCGACACGCTAGACGGTGCGCCTGTGCTGCCGGGTTTTTCGCTGCCGGTCGCTTCCATTTTTGCCGATTTACCGTAACGCTTTAGCAAATCTAACCAGATAACAACGAGGGTTTTTCCACTCATGAGCAACACCATCCCAATAGACGATATTCCCAAGTATTCGCGTAAAGATTTCGTGTCCGACCAGGTCGTGCGCTGGTGCCCTGGTTGTGGCGACTACGCCATCTTAGCCGCCATCCAGAAGTCGCTGCCGCAGGTGGGCATCCGCAAAGAAGATATTGTGTTTATTAGCGGCATCGGCTGTTCTAGCCGCTTCCCATATTATATGGATACCTACGGGATGCACACCGTCCATGGGCGTGCCCCGACGGTTGCCACTGGGTTAAAAGTTGCCAACCCAGATTTATCCGTTTGGGTGGTCACCGGCGATGGTGACGGCCTCTCGATCGGCGGCAACCACCTGCTACACATTTTCCGGCGGAATGTGGATGTGAATATTCTGCTATTCAATAACCGTATCTATGGTCTAACCAAGGGCCAATACTCGCCCACATCGGAAGTCGGTAAAAAGACCAAATCCACCCCGATGGGGTCTATCGACCGCGACATTAACCCGTGTGCTGTCGCCCTCAGTACCGAGGCGACGTTTGTCGCTCGCACATTAGATGCGGACACCAAACACATGGAAAAATTGTTCATCGAAGCCTCGTCACATGCGGGCACATCCTTTATGGAGATTTTGCAAAATTGCGTGATCTTCAACGATGGCGCGTTCGAGCATGTGACGGATCGCAAGCTCCGGCCCCAAAACGCACTCTACCTGGAACACGGGCAGCCGATGGTATTCGGGGAGGACAAGGATAAGGGTATCCGCATGAATGGCTTTACGCTGGAAGTTGTGGAGCTAGGCGACGAGTATACCGAAGCCGACCTGCTGGTCCACGATATGCACAACCCCACGCTGGCTTACATGATCTCGCGTATGAGCTACCCACAATTCCCGGTGCCAATGGGCATTATCTACCAGGCACAGGCTCCGGTCTACGAACAAGAGGTGATCGGGCAAGTAGCCGCCGCTAAAGACAAGCGCACGCCGGACCTAAACGCGCTCTACTTCTCCGACGATACCTGGACCGTTGCCGGGGAAGCCGCCTACGATACCGCCGAAATGCGGTCGTTGGCTTTCGGGCAGACATCGGACGTAGCCAGCGAGTTTGACGAGGCCTACATAGAAAGCATGAAGGACGAAGCGCCTATAAGTGGCATTCAGGCAACGGACATCCACGAAGGGCTAGCACAAGACCCTATCGTCAACCTGGTCGATATGGAGCGCGACATCATCACCATGCAGGCCAAAGACACCCTGCAAGACGCGCTGACCCTCATGACAGATAAAAATATCGGGGCGTTGGTCATTACCGACGAGCAAAACCGACCGATTGGTATCTTTACCGAGTTCGACGTGTTGCGTAAAGTGGTCGCTCAGGTCGAGGACCTCTCCGGCGCATTGCTCGCGGAATACATGACGCGCAACCCAGACACCCTCCCGGCCCATGCCCCCATCGCGCAGGCGCTCCAGTTGATGAGTGTGCATAAGTACCGCCATGTGCCCATCACCGACGAGGGTAACGTGGTTATCGGCATTATTTCGTTCCGTGATGTCGTCCGCTATATCGAAACGTATTTCGATACCAACGACGTTTAAGCCGCTATCCCCAGCTTACCCCCGGCCAACACGGGCGGCCCCCCAACCTAGATCGTTTTTCCCCTAACACTTATAAACGGGGCGCAAAGATGCGCCCCTGTTTTTATTCAGCTACTCATGATTTTTTTACGGGTTTTCAATGCAAAAATAGTTAAGTGTATGTTAAAATATTTAATATTGCTTAACAAAAAGGAGTTTAAACACCCTCTGACAGCTTGGGCGTGTGCGAAGCACGCCATCAGAAAGGATAAACATAATGATGCTTGAATCATATGAACGTATGGCGCGTATGCGTAAAATGGCGCTCAGCCGCTTCAACGAGATGTATTTGAATGGTGTGATACGGCGCTGGATACGGCGTGTGTTAGGCAAGCCGATACAGCTACAGTTTTTGGACCAGTACAACCCCAACGATTACACCCCGTATCATCTCAAGCGGCAGGCGATCAGCCTAGATCACATCGTCGGGACATCCGGGCGTATGGACCGCTTCGATCACCAGTTCCGTCCAATGCAAACACGGGGGCGGGACCGTTGGGCGTCGGTTGCCGCTGGGATGATGACGGATATTACCGCCATCCCCCCCGTCGAACTGATCCAGATCGGGGACGATTATTTCGTGGTAGACGGGCATCACCGGGTATCCGTAGCGCGGGCGCTACACAAGGTTTTCATTGATGCCAACGTCACCCGCTGGGAACCCGCCACCTAATAACCACTACCGGATTTCGACCTGGCTACCCTGGGGTGTCTTTGCAACATGGATATGCACCGGGAAGGCGTCTTTGAGTTCGTCTATATGCGTGATAACCAACATCAGGTCGAAATCATCTTTGATGGCGTTGATTGCCTCCACCAGTTTGTTACGCCCGTCCGCGTCTTGTGTGCCGAACCCCTCATCAATGAACAACACTTCTAAGTGTGCCCCAGCGCGGCGGGCCAACATCTTACTAATCGCCACGCGGATCGCAAAGTTGATGCGGAAAGCCTCCCCCCCACTGTACATATCATAACTGCGGGTGCCGAGTTCGTCGGCAATCTCAATATCCAGCGTTTCCGCTAGGCCCCCGGTCACTTTTTCCCGGAGCATATTAAAGCGAACCATCATGCGCCCGTCGGTCATGCGGCCTAATAGGTCGTTGGTGGTTGCTTCTAATTCTGGGATGGCGGCTTCAATGATCATGGCGGGGACGCCGTTCTTGCCGAAGGCAATACGCAGTTCTTTGTAGGTGGCTTGCTGTTTGGCGGCGATAGCGCGGCGGTCTTCGTAGTCTTTTCGCGTTTTTCGTTGTTGTTCTAACGCCCGGAGCGCCTGCTGTGCCTGCCCGATACGCTCTGAGGCATTGGATACTTTAGTACGGAGGTCCATCGCCTCTTTGTTATGTGCCTCATACGTTTCTACAAGGTCTTTTTGTTGCTTTAGCTGTTCTTCAAGATCAACAATAAGAACGTCTTGCGCCTGGATTTTTTCTTGTAGTTCGTCGGCTTGTTGTTGCCGTGTATCGCGCATCTCTACCCGTTGCGGTAGAGATGCTGCCGCAATAGCGAGCCGCGTGTGCCGTTCTTCATAATCGTGATATTGCTTGAGCGTTTCATCGTAGGAATTATGCGCGTCCTCATCGTAACCGAGCGCATCACGTTGGGCCGCCACAGTTGCGATCTGATCGCGTAGGCCCGCCCCAAACGTTTGATCTGCCAGCGCCGCCCGGATATCGTCCCGGCGTTGCTGGCACGCCGCACGTTCTGCGGTATCAGCCTGGGCCGCCTCCGCCTGATTTGCTTGTTTGCCAAGCTCCGTTTGCAGCTTGGGCAACGTTTGCACCTCAACCGCCAGCGCGTTAACCTGTTGGCGTGCGGCCTCGCGCTCATCATGAATCGCATCCATCCGCGCCAGGTTCTCCCGATAGGTATCACCTTGTTGGGTGCCTTGTTCTTGTAACTCCGCGAGTAGCTCCGCGCGGTGTTCTTCAGTGAGAGGTTGCCCGCATAACGGGCAAGTCGCGCCGTCTACCTGGCCTAGCGCATCGATCCGTTCTTTGAGTTCGTTCATAGAGATATATAGGGATTGGTTGTTCCCTTCCAGGTTGGCGTGGTCCGTATTCAACCCGGCGATCTGCTGGTTGAGCGCCTCGCGTTCGGCTTGTTTGGCTTCTAGGGCCTGCACCTGCTCGCGCAGGGCCGCTAAATCCGCATCGGATACCGCCGCGATCTGTTCGTCTAGTGTAGCGATACGCTTCTCAACCGATTCCAGTTCGGTTGATAGGCGGGTTTCTTCTTGATCGAGAGATGCCTTTAGTTTATTGATCTTAGAGGTCAGGCCCGTATATTGACGGTAGAGCTTATTTAACTCGTCGTTGGCGTTACGCGCATTCTGTAGAGCCTGGTAGCCCTGCTCGATGTCCTCGCGCTGGTCTATCACCTGCTGGAAGGTATCGATCTCGCGGGTATGCTCTTCGACAGCCCGCTGCGCGTCTTGCAGGCTATTTTGGTATTCGTTGAGGCGGCGCTGTTCGGTGTCTAGGCGTTCTTCGGTGGCTTTTAACTGATTGGGCGCGTTTTCAACCTGTCTCAGTAGTTCTTCGGCGAGATCAAGTTCTTGTTTGATGCTGTCACGTTTGGCTTGGGCGTCAGCTAGATCGCGTTGGCGTTGTGGTTCCGTCTGGAGGTCTTTGTCAATCTCTTCGATCCGTACATTAAAACCGTTGAGTTGCTCCTGTAATGAATTCAGCTTTTCCTTGACGGTGTTTTCATAAACGGACCAATCCGACAGCCCCAATATGTTGGATAAAACCTGTTTGCGTTCTGCCGGGCGTTTGACGGTGAAAGCGTTAGCTTCGCCCTGTTTGAGAAAGGCGCTGTTGACAAAGGTATCGTAGTCCAGCCGCAACAGGCTATTGATGCGGGCCTGTGTCGCGTTTTTGTTCGGTTCGTTGATCTCGACCAATTGGTCGTTATCGTCATAAATATCTAGCCGCAACTGCCCGACGCCACTAGACCCTCGGCGTTCACGGCTGCGGGTGATGCGGTAAGTCTGGCCTTCGTGTTCAAAATCCAGTTCGACCACCATTCGGTTTGCGCCCATGTGGATCAAGTCGTTATCGTGCCGGGAGCGCGACTTGCCCCAAATCGCCCAGGTGATCGCATCCAATAGGGACGACTTACCCGCGCCATTTTCCCCGATGAGGCACGCTAAATGTATCCCATCGAACACAATCGGGTTTGGCGACCGGTAGGCCAAGAAATTCGATAAGTTCAGGCGAATCGGTATCATAGGTTATTGGTCTATGCTTCGGGTACGGTTACAGCAAAAAGCCGAGCGCGATCAGCACCAAAAACAAGACCGCCGCCAAGATGCCCATATTGCGCAGGTCCGCCAGCACATAGCTATACTGCACCTTGAGTTCTTCCGGGTTGACCTCGGTCGTTGGGTTCGCCAGCATTTCCGCCACCGCCGCCGCGCCTAACTCGTCCGGCTTGGGGGGCGCTTCTCGGCTAGACTGGCGCTGACGGCGAGCCGCCCGCCGTGCGGCGCGTTCGGCGCGGCGCTCAGCCTTACGCCGGGCTTCCTCGGATGTTTCCGCTATATCGTCACCACCGCCGGCGGCAACCTCGGCACGGGCGCGATCTAACACATCCTGCGGGATATTGGGGCTGTTATCCGATTTCTTTTTGCGTTTAGCCATAAGTGGGGCATCTACCTTTAGCATACACGGGCGAATCTGTCAGGAAGTCTACCCGATTTATCAGCGATACAAAAGGGGCGTGCTGGCAGGGCCATCGCATAAATTAGGATGCGCCGCCAACCCTTAGCGATTATCACGCAGCTTAGTTGGTATCATCGGCCTGCTGCAAACGCCATAACAGCGCGGCGTAAGGGTGGTCCATCCACTGGGCAACGACTTCTTGATGATGTGCCACCAACCAGACCGCCCGCTGCGATGCCCCGGCCTGCTGCAAGATCGCCGCGCCCCAGGCCGCGTGCTGACGCCGGACGATAAACGGGCGTGCCCAGCGGGTTTGTGCTGCATCGTGGGTATTGGCGTAGTCATAAAAGGCTGGGGCCAGGTTTTGCGCCAGCACCGAGATCGTTTTACCGTACAAACTAAGCGGGTAACGAGCCTTGCCGCAGTCGTGCATCAACGCCGCAATAGCCAGATCGCTTGGCGTGTCGGCTTCCTGGGCCAGCACCGTTCGCAATACTCGGATGCTATGCAACTGCTCGCTGGTTTGCATCTGCTTGAATGCCGCCAACAACGACGGCGATAGGTACTGCTCCGGGAGCGTATAATCGACCGTTTGCGTAAACGCCACCACCGCCCGCACCCCTTGCGTTAACCGGTATATCATCGTCATAGGCTAGCCAAGCAAGAAATTCGATAACCCTAGCACCGGGCCGTTAATCAACGGGCCGAGAATGTTCAGGCTGGGGCTGATGAACGAAAGCGCAATCGCGCCGAACAGCACATATTGCGAATACTGTTTCCATTCGTCCCACTTAACGGCTAAATCACCGGGCAGCAACGTATAGGCCACCGTCCAGCCATCTAACGGGAAAAGCGGGATCAGGTTAAAGACGAACAGCACAATATTCATCACCACCGAAAGATACAAGAATATCTCAACCGGCCCAGCTACCGGGCCAGACGCAAATAACCGAAAGAACGGCGCGAAAAAGACCGCCAACAACAAATTGCTAAACGGCCCCGCCGCTACCGCCGCAAAATACCCCCAGCGCGGGTTACGCATCGCTCGCGGGTTGATCTGTGCGAAACCAAGCGGTGCAAAACCGATCAACATAAAGATGATCCACCCCTGCCACCACACATGCGCCAACGGGTTAAGCGTCAGCTTGCCGGCAAGTTGCGGCCCCGGGTCGCCCATCAGGTGGGCGACGTAATTATGCGCGAACTCGTGGACCGTCACCGCGATCACCAGCGTAAGTAGCAGCCCGACCAAAAATATCGGATCAAAATTATTGAAAAGTAACACAGATCAACTCCGTGATTGTTGGCTGTACGTTTGTGAGGAAAAGTATATCATACCGGGCAAGCGGGAGCATGTAAAATTTGTCTTAGTTCAGTTGGGAAGGCTACCCATGCCAAATTTACAAGTTCAGCCCGGCGATGTCGTCCAGTTGAAAAAACCGCACCCCTGCGGCAGCGATACCTGGACGGTCGTCCGGGTGGGGTCCGATATGGTACTGCATAACACCGACTGCGACCGCCGGATCACGCTTACACGCTCGAAGTTCAACCGAGCCGTGAAACGGGTGTTACCACCCACCGACGAAAGCTAACACCGCAACCAACCCGCCGGATATGCGTTATAATAACTGTAAACCACATTGGCACGGAGAAACAACTTGACCAAGCGCGTACTGATATTGATGTCCGACACCGGCGGGGGCCACCGAGCCGTCGCGAATGCTGTTCGCGATGCCCTTACGATCAAATACGGTGATGCGGTGCAAACAGAAATTATCGATGGGCTAAAGGAATACACCCCGGCCCCGATCAAATATGCCCCGGAAATTTACCCCATCTGGATCGCCCGCAGCAAGGGCAGTTGGGGGTTGGCCCACAATATCACCGATACCCAGTTCCGCGCTCGGTCCGTTACCCGCACCGCCTATATCACGTTGGGGCGTTACTTCAAGCAGATGCTACGCAACCACCCAGCCGACGTGATCCTGAGTGCCCACGCTCTACTCGTCTCGCCGTCGCTAGATGCGCTCCACTCCTTCGCCGACCGTCCGCCATTTCTCACCGTCGTCACCGATTACGCCTCCACCCATCACTTTTGGTACGACAAACGCGCCGATAGTATCATGGTCCCGACAAAATCCGCCCTGGACCGTGGCCTGCTGGCGGATGTCCCAGCCAACAAACTGATGATCACCGGGCTGCCGGTCAACCCCAGTTTTGCACAACGGTTAGAAGCTAAACCCGCTGCCCGCCGCGAACTAGGCTTGTACCCGGATAAGATCACCGTATTGATGATCGGTGGCGGCGAAGGGATGGGCCCGCTTTACCGTATGGCGCAAGAGATCAACCGCCATCGGCTAGATATTCAGTTGGTCGTCATCGCCGGTAAAAACAAACAACTCAAGCGCCGCCTGGAGGCCGCCACCTGGAACCAGCCCACCTGGATTTACCCCTTCACGCGGCAGATGCCCCGTTTGATGTCCGCTGCCGATATTGTCGTGACCAAAGCCGGGGCCGCCAGCATCACCGAGGCCATCACCGCCGGGTTGCCGATCATCATCAGCGATGTGATACCGGGCCAAGAAACCGGCAATGTCGAATTTGTTGTTAATAGCGGTGTGGGCGAATACCCCGGTAACCCGCAAGCCGTCGGGCAACGGGTAGCGGCGTGGGTGCGTGAAGGGCCGGAAGCACTAGCCCGTCGTGCGGAACGGTCGCGGCAGGTTGCGCAGCCCGAAGCCGCTTTCGCTGTTGCCGAAGAGGTCTGGAAGTGGGCCAATCACGGGCGTATCGACAATAACAAGCGCAGTTTCTTCACGCGCATCGAAGAAATACGGTCGAACCTAACGCCTTAGTAGGCCCCATCACGCAGCAACACCCGCGGGATCGTCCGCAGTAAAATTTCAATATCCAACCAGATCGACCAGTTTTCGATGTAGTAAATATCTAACAGCACCACCTCATCGAACGGCACTTCACTACGCCCGCTAATTTGCCACATGCCAGTGATGCCGGGAACCGTCTTGAGCCGTTGATGGTGCCAGTCGTCATAGAGTTCGACTTCATCCGGGGTCGGCGGGCGCGTCCCAACTAAGCTCATCTCGCCGCGTATGACGTTGATCAAGTTCGGGAGTTCGTCTAGGCTGGTGCGGCGGATGAACTTACCGACCGGGGTAATACGCGGGTCGTCCTTCAGCTTGACAAAGCGTAAATCCTGGCCTTCCTTCTCCGCGAGTTCCGTTTTTAGCCGATGCGCACCAGGGATCATGCTCCGAAACTTATACATCTGAAAATGCTTGCCGTTTTCCCCAACACGTTCTTGTTTATATAAAATATTGCCGTCGGTGCCGTCAAACTTGATCGCCAACGCCACCAGCCCGGATACAACCAGCCAGGCCGGGGACGCGACCACGATCAGCATTAAGTCCAGTAGGCGCTTGAGAATCCGGTTGGTGGTGTAGAAAGTCGGCTCCAGTTGCACCCACAGCAGTGGGATACCGTCCAGGTTTTCTATGCTGACCTGTCGTAGATTCAACTGGAACACATCCGGTACAACCCGCACCTGTACGCCGTGCCGCTTGCAGATGTCTACCATATGCAGCACCCGCTGATGCTCTTGCCAGGGGAGCGTGATCACGATCAGATCAACCGCCTCCTGCATAATCGCCTCTTCCAGGTTCTCCGCGCCGCCTAACCCACGCACCCGCCCCAGGTTGACGTTGCCCCGCGCCGGGTTATCATCCAAATACCCGACCGGGCGATACCCCAACTCCTGTCGCGCCAGCATCACTCGTAAGACGGCCTGCCCCACCTCACCCACACCGACGATCAGCACCCGTTGGATGCCGATCCCACGCCGCGAGCGCAGATAAGCGTAAGTCCAACGTTGGGCTATCCGTATCCCCCCAAGTAGTAAGATACTCATCAGCGCCAAGTAGACCAACATCAAGCGGCTAAACCCGGCAGCCTGCACCATAAAGCTGATCGCCATAATCAGCACCACCGCATTAGTCACCCCGTTGACAATGATCGCGAACTCCTCGAATAGCGATCGATTCCGCACCACGCGATACAAGCCACTCGTGGCATATTGCAACATCAGCCAACCGACGAACACCAGCGTATACGGGATATAAATGGTATAGGGCACCTGGTTGAGTTCGGCCACCGGGCGTATCAGTTGGACTTGGTAGCGCATCAGGTAGGCCAACACAAACGCGATAAACGCTGCCACCACATCAGCCGCCGGCAACCACCACGAGGGCCAGCCCAGGTTTTGACGGGGTTTGGGTGGCGGTTTTTGTGGGGCACCGACCGGAGGCGCAGGTGGTGGCCCCTGTGAGATGTCGTTTTTAAGCATGGCCATCGTACTATCCTACGTTCTATGTGAAATTCAAAATCTGTCAGGTTTGGTAGGGTTTCACCCCACCCCTTTTTCCAGAAAAAGTGGACAAAAAGCGTCCATTTTCATTGAAAATATCCCCTCATCGCTTTCTTTGCTTCTTTCTTTCTGGAAAAAAATAAGAGAAAAGCATAAAGATAAGCAGAAATCTGTTATTTCACATCAGGCGTATCCTACAAC
>DAOTUA010000150.1:0-8305 GCA_034437355.1 Anaerolineae bacterium
CGCCACCATCGAAGCCATGTGTGCCGATCCGGAATCTAGCATGGGCTTCATCCCCGCTGCCGGCTACGTCATCGGCTCCGAACGCTGCAACCTCGAAGTCTATGCTGCCGCCGTCCGCTTCGGCTGGCCTTTCTACTGGGCACAGTACATCGTCCCCCGCGATAGCGACATCTACGTCCTAGGCGATCTCGAAGGTAAATCCTGGGCCTACCCCGATGTCGCCTCCACCTCCGGCTTCATCGTCCCCTCCGTCGAACTCCAAGCCCTCGGCATCGAACCCGGTGAACAGGTCGAAGCTGGCGGACACAACCAGGCCGTTCTCGCCGTCTATAACGGTGACGCCGACTTCGCCACCACCTACTTCAGCCCCCCACTGACCCCCAACGCTAGCTGGTCCATTGATGACCTGCCCGAACCGTTCGACCTCACCGTCGAAGAAAGCTTCGTCACCGAAGAAGGCCGCCTGTTCGTGGGCGATACCCGCATCCTCGATGCACGCTCCGCCGTTGCCGAGCAAGCCCCCGATGTGGTCGAAAAAATCCGCATCCTCGCCACCTCCGACCCCATCCCGAACGACACCATGAGCTTCGGCGCTGGCTTCCCCGAAGAACTACGTGACGAAATCTACAACGCCCTTGTCGCCTTCTCCGAAACCGACGCCTGGGCCGAAAGCGCCCTCGGTGCCGATGACGGCTATAGCTGGACGACCCTCAGCCTAGTAGAAGACTCGGTTTTCGATTCCGTCCGTCTCCAGTTTGAAGTCCTCGGCTTAACCGAAGAAGACGTTTTCGCAGACGACTAACCCCCAGCTATTCTGGTCTATCGGGGTGGGGATGCGCTCGCATCCCTACCCCTTTTTATTCACCCCACCCGTGATAGATGATGGCCTTTAACCCGGAGCTAATCCATGCTAAAAATCGAAAACCTTACCAAAGTCTACGATAACGGCTTCAAAGCCCTTGATGACCTCTCCTTCGATGTACCCGAAGGCCAATTTGTCGCCCTCATCGGTCTCAGCGGGTCCGGTAAAAGTACGCTGCTACGCTGCATCAACCGCCTCATCGAACCCACCTCCGGTCGCATCATCTGGAACGACCAAGACGTAACCCAGATCAGCGACGAAGAAATCCGCTACCTACGCCGTCGCTTCGGTATGATCTTCCAACAATTTAACCTCGTCAAACGTAGCAGCGTGCTTAATAATGTGCTGGCCGGGCGGCTCGGCTATACCAACCCCCTCTTTTCCCTGGTGAACTTCTTCCCCGCCAACGAAAAAAATAAAGCCCTCGCCAACCTAGAGCGCGTCGGCATCGGCAACCAAGCCTACAAACGCGCCAGCGACCTCAGCGGCGGGCAACAACAGCGCGTCGCCATCGCCCGCGCCCTCATGCAAGACCCCGAACTCATGCTCGCCGACGAACCCGTCGCCTCCCTAGACCCCGCCACTTCTCACGGCGTCATGAAATACCTCGAAGACCTCAACAAACAAGACGGCCTCACCGTCATCTGTAGCCTACACTTCCTCAGCCTCGCCCGCACCTACGCCGACCGTGTGATCGCCCTCAAAGATGGGCGCTTAGAGTTCGATGGCCCACCCGAAGAAATTGACAACAACCGCTTCAAAGAAATCTACGGTCAAGACGCCGTTGATGTCGGTATCTCGTAAACTAGGGGAACCCAAACCATGAACCAACCCAACGAACGCCGCAGTATCCTACAGCGCATCGTCATTCTATTGGGGATCGCACTCGGTATCTTCATCTACGCCTACGGATGGCTCGTCACCGAAATCGACCTCGAACGCCCCCAAGAAGCCCAGCGCCAAGAAAACGTCACTATCGCCCTCCGCGAACTGCTCTCCCCCCGCATCTTCCAACAAGAACGCGAAGTCAACCTCATCACCGCCCCCTTCCTGGTCGGCTGCGACCAAGCCGACTCACCAGACCCCGCCACCGCCACCCCCGATCAACCCACCCTCATTCTAAGCCCCACCTGCGGCGATAGCGGCGACGAAATCACCTTTGAAGTCGTCAACGCCCAACCCAACTCCGACGCCCGCATCCGTTGGATGCCACCCCCCAACGATGACGAAACCTCAGACGACGTGCGCCCTCGCCCCCGTGAAGTCCTGGAAATTGAACGTGAAGACTTCGTGATCAGCGGCAACGGCTCCTTCCGGGGGACCATCGAAGTTCCACTCATTCGCGGCGGGGAGGGGCGTCTCCACGAAGTACAGGTGCAGGTCGCCGTCCCCTCCGGGCCAATCGAATTTAGCGAAACCGCCACACTCGTTATCGACCGCATGCTACAAACAATTTTTATGGCGCTTGTCGCCACCACCGTTGCTATCCCCATTGCCGGTGTGATCAGCTTCTTTGCCGCCCGTAACCTCATGCAACCCATCACGCTAACCGTCGGCAGCATGTTGATCGCCTTCATCTCGTTTGCGGTCGGCCTTTTGATCGGCGGGCAATTCCTCATCCCGCTTGGCATGTTTGGTATCCAACTGGGGCGCGGGGCAGTCGGCGGCGACCTCGGCGTACTCTGGGCTTTCCTCGTGCCAGCCCTCATCACCGTCGCCTTCGTCTATGCCCTCCGTGCCCTAAACCCCACCACCACCGAAAGCAACCAAGACACCGCCCGTTGGCGACAAACCGCCAACTCCGTCCTCGTCGCCGTCACCATGATCTTCTTGATCGGCGCACTCGGTGGCCTCGGCCTACTCGGTGGCGAACAGATCATCGCGCTGGGGGAGTCCATCGAACCAGCAGAAGACACCGGTAATTGGTTTACCATCGCCGCCGCCGTCCTCATCATCGCGCTCGGTAACCTACTCAATATCCTCGGTGACCTCATCCAACTCGGTATGCTCCCCCTCGCCGCCGGGATAGTCGGCTTCACCCTGGCAGGCATCGCCGGGAACCTGATCTCGCCCATCGTTCGCACCGTACCCGATGGCCTGGGCCGTGTGCTTGGCCTCCTGCTCGGTGTTGTCAGTGGCGGCTTACTCCTCACCTTTACCGCCATCCTGGGCGCATGGGCTTCTCTGCTTGGCCTGCTCCCGCTAGTCGTCGGGGCGCTGCTCGGCGGTAACCTCTTCCTGATGATCCTCCGTCGCCTGCTCCGCGCTGGTCAGCAAGACCGCATCCTCTACCAGCTAAATAACCGCCGCATCTTCCGGCTGACCGTGTTCTTCGCCGGGGCCGCCCTCGTGTTCCTGTGGATGTTCGACCTGCTCAATGTAGGCCGTACCCTCGTCGATGGCACCCTCCCCACCATCACCCGCGCCACCCTATTCGGGACCACGCTCCCCATCTCCAACTACATCTTCACCGCCGCCTGGATCGGCGCACTCCTCGCCGGGATCGCTGGCCTGCTCAGTGGGGTGAAAGGCACCTTCCCCCTCGGTGAACTGCTCTACAACACCAGCCGAACCTTACTGAACATCGTGCGCTCCATCGAACCCCTCATCATGGGCCTTGTGTTCGTCGTATGGGTCGGCATCGGGCCGTTTGCAGGCGTGCTAGCCCTCACCCTACACAGCATCGCCGCCCTCGGCAAACTCTACTCCGAACAGATCGAAAATATCGACCCCGGCCCCATCGAAGCCCTGCAATCAACCGGGGCCAACCAGCTACAAACCATCGTGTATGCCGTCGTCCCGCAGATCATCCCACCCTACATCGCCTTCACCATGTATCGCTGGGACATCAACGTGCGCATGTCCACTATCATCGGCTTTGTCGGTGGCGGCGGCATCGGCTTACTGCTCCAACAGCAGATTAACCTGCTCCGTTACCGTGATGCCGGCGTCGCTGTGCTGGCTATCGCTATCGTCGTCTCTATCCTGGACTACGCCAGCGCCTCTATCCGCGAGCGCCTGACCTAACCACACACCATCCCACGTATCGGGAGGGCATAGCCGCCCTCCCGCCCCTTAATCCTCCGGCAGAATGAACCCCTTATTGAAGGATGCCGCCTGCTTAGAAATCCGATCCAGCAATTCTAAAATCTCGCTTTCGGTCGGCTGATCACCATTCGCCTGCCACCACTGGTAATACCACAATAGCGAATTCTCAAACCCGATCCGCACCTCCTCCGCCGTCAACGGAGACACCTTATCCTGTAATTGTGAAAGCGCACTCGCTATCGTTTCCGGCGCTAACTCCGGCATCGACTCCATGATCACCCGCGCCCGGATCAAAAATAACTCCCGCTCTATTATCGGGAACTCGTCCCCAATCTGCCGAATATTCCCCAGGTATCCCACCGTATTCTGCCGAGGTTCCCCGTTCTCGTTCCGGTAACTCTCCACCAGATACGCATCATGAAACGTGACATCAGCGACCTCCGCATTACGATGTCCTCGGACTATCCACCTTATGAACATGCCAGAATCCCGATCTCACTGTATTTCTTGCAGCGTACCCATTTTATACCCATGTGGCAACCCGATTTGGGTCGTAAGGATAGCTAAAACTATCCAATAGCGCCCCTCCTGTACTCCTTCCGAATATACCCCATCATGCCCCACCCATAAACTCATCCAACACAATCTCCTGTGACCTCAAAAAAGCCTCCATCTGCACCACCTCCCCCGTCTTGATAGACTGCTGCGCCGCCAACGCCACCAACACCGACCACAACCCCTCTTGGGCCGTTGCCGTGTTCGTCGGCTTCCCCTCAATATTCTCAATGAAATTCACATGCTCATAATACGTCGCCCCATTATGCCCACTCCGTTCAATCCACGTCGGATACCCCGGCTGCATCCGTCGTGACGGTTTATTCTCATCGCACATGATCTCCATATGACTATCCATATCGAAATTCGTCAAAAAATCCTGATGCTCCCACGCCCGGATGCGCCCCTCATCCCCACAAACCGTCAACTCCTCAGAAAACATCGGCGCGAACATACACAAGTTAAAACTCCCCCGTACCCCGTTGGCATAATTCACCACCACCATCGCATTATCCAATATATCGGACTTCTCGCCGTTATACTCGAACTCCTTAAAGTTTACGCTCATACTCCCAGACGCAAACACGCTCACCGCATAGGACCCCGCAAACAAATTCAACAAGTCAAAATAATGACAACACTTCTCCACCAAGGTATTACCGCTAAACCGAGAAAACTTATTCCACTGGTTCACCTTATCAAAAAACGGCATCCGATACTCTTGTATCCCCACCATCTTAATCTCCCCCACCGACCGACGCGCCAGCGCCTCGTAAATCGACTCCGCATAAATCGCCTTATACCGATACTGCAACCCCAATTGGAACACCGCCGGGTAGCTCGACGCAATCCGCGTGATCTCCAGGCTATCCGCCGCCATCGTACCTATCGGCTTCTCCAACAAAATATGCTTACCACTCTTCGCCGCCTCCCGCACCACCTCCAGATGCGTATAATTCGGCGTCGAAATAATCAGCCCATCAACCGCCGGATCATTACATGCCGCCGCCAACGAATCGTACACCACCAACGGCGTCTGCGGCATCGTCTCCGCATGAGCGATCTTCGCCCCCTCAATGCTACGCGGGTTCGGGTCATACACCCCATGGATCGTCGCCCGCCCCTCCAAATGCGTCACCCGGATATGTTCCTGCCCATTAATCCCCGTTCCAATCACATTAAACCGATAACGCGGCTGCCCCTTGTTCATCAAATACCGATCCGCATCTGGCAAATAACTAAACTGCGTATCCCGCTTTAACGCCCGGCTCGTAATTTCTTTACTTCTCTCGGTCATCATTACCCGTTCTTAAATTCAAAAATGATCATCTACACTAAACCTGCATCTCCACCCCACCCCCAAAAAACACCTTACGGCACCCCCGCCCCATTCGCCAACTCAAACAACCGATACCACTCAACCCGGCTCAACATCACATCATCCGCCTTCACACTATCCGCGATCCGATGCGTTTTCATCGTCCCAATAATCGGCATTACCCCCGCCGGATGACGCAACAACCACCCCAGCGCGATCCCCTCCGGCGTTGTCTCATGCACCCCCGCCAACCGCCGAATCTCCGCCGCCAACTCATGCTGATGCGCCGGCGCATCCTCCGGTACCTTAAACAACCGCCCACCCGCCACCGGCGACCACGCCTGAATCTTGATGTCGTGCAGCCGACAGTAATCCAACGTCCCCCGCGCCGCCGTATACGCCGCCTCCGTCGTATTCGCCACAATCCCATCGCGCACCAGCTCATTATGCAACAAACTGAACTCAACCTGATTCGCCACCAACGGCTGATCCACATACCGCCTCAACAACTCAATTTGCCCCGGCGTATGATTACTCACCCCAAAATAACGGACCTTCCCGTCCGCCTGCAACTTATCGAACACCCGCGCCACTTCTTCCGGCTCCACCAACGCATCCGGGCGATGCAACAACAACAACTCCACCCGATCCGTACCCAACCGCTTCAACGTCCCCTCAACCGCCCCCATCAAATGCCCATAACTGAAATCATACCTCCCCGGCCCATCCTCACCCCCCAATACAATCCCCGCCTTCGCCTGTAAAACCACCTGCTCCCGCAAAGCTGGGTTCCGCCTCAATGCTTCCCCGACCAAAGCATCCGATTTTCCCTTTGTGTAAATATCCGCCAGATCAATGACATTGATCCCGTTCGCCACCGCCGCCTCAATCAAAGACACCGCCTGCTCTGTGATCTCCGTTGTCGGCGGTGCGTCATCCCAATGAACCCCCAGGTGCCACGTCCCAAATGCCATCCGCGACACATCCAAATCGGTATGGGGGAGTCGATATGTTTTCATAAAAATTTGTCACCACTCGCTAACTACAAATAAAATCATTCTGCTTACCACCGATGCGCCCAATCCATACAACGCACTTCGCACGGGCGCAAGGCCCCTTGCGCCCTTACCGATTGCTGCTACACTCGCGGAGCCGCCGCCAACGGTGTCATCGGCTCCACATCCGGGATGCGGCCCTGTTCCTGCGGCATAGAAATCGTCTCCAAGTGCGGCATCACCAACTGCCCGAATCGCTCGCACTCATCCTTATGCGGATACCCAGAGAAAATAAACGACCGAATCCCCATCTGCTTATATCGCTCGATCTTCTCAATAACCTGCTCCGGTGTACCCACCAGCGCCGCCCCACACCCAGACCGCGCCCGCCCAATCCCCGTCCACAAATTCGGCTCCACATACCCCGCATCATCCGCCGCCTGACGTGCCTTCGCCTGCAACGCCACCCCCAACGACTTCGCATCCTGCGCCCGGTTGCGTATCTCCTCCCCCTTGTCATCGTCCAACTTCGACATCAACCGCCGCGCCGCGTCCCGTGCTTCCGCTTCCGTCTCGCGCACAATCATATGCACCCGCAGCCCAAAATCGACCTTGCGCCCATACGCCCTCGCCCGTTCGCTAATATCTGTCATATGACCCAGCAAATTCTCCTCCGTATCGGGCCACATCAAATACACATCACAATGCCGCGCACACAAATCTTTCCCCTGTGGCGAATACCCCCCAAAATACAACAACGGACCCCCATTCTGCTGATACGGCTTCACCGGGGCCGTCGTACTCAACTGAATATTGTAAAAATCCCCCGCATAATCAATCTCGTCCTGCGTCCACGCCTGCTTCAAAATCTCGATCACCTCTCGCGACCGCCCATACCGATAATCCGAACTCCGTTCCTCACCCGGCATATTAGACGAAATAATATTCACCGTCAGACGCCCCTTCAACATATGATCCAACGACGCAATCGTCCGCGCCAACATCGGCGGGTGTAACTCCCCACAGCGTACCGCCACCAGCAGATTAATCTGCTCCGTCATCGGGGCCACCCCCGCCGCAAACGTGACCGTATCCTGCCCCACCTGATACGAATTCGGGCACAAAATATTCCGAAACCCCTGTTTATCCGCCGTCAACAAAATATCCGACGTATGCGCAAACGTGCTTTTCAGCCTGTCATCCGGCACTCCCAAAAACTCATAATCATCGCTGCACAACGGCGCGAACCAACTGACCTCTGCACCCGTCAAATGTGGTGAACGTATCTCAATCATAATCTATTCAGTAACTTTCTCTTCTGCTAACCCAAGGTTGCGATAACCACGATTCCAATATAAAAGCGGCTTCTCCTCCGGCCTGGCAACACTCGTCGCCTGTACCTCCCCCACATAAATACTATGATCCCCCGCCCCGAACCGGCTATACACCGTACAATCCAACCACGCCAACGCATCCGCCAAAACCGGAGCGCCCGTCTGCGCTGTTGTCCACGTCCCCACCCCAAAC
>DAOTUA010000151.1:0-5767 GCA_034437355.1 Anaerolineae bacterium
ATCGCCCGGCAGCACGGGCGCGAGGCGAACGACCTGTTCGGGGAGCCGTTCTTGCAACTGCGCAACCAGGGGCAGGTGCTAGGCGCAGAGCGCCCCGGCGATATGCTGCTGGTCACCGGGCGCATGGACAGCAAACGCCTGATTGCGGACCGTGTGCAGGTTATCGAAGGAAGCCTGGACGAGATGCCACAGGCCGACACGGTATTCTACGGCGAACTCATACGTCGCACCGAAAACGTGCTGCATCTGGTTTCGCCGGCTGGGGATGAGATGATCGTTGATGTGCCGGATGAGGCTAGCGTAACCATCCCGTCGATTGAGGGGCATAATGACGTGAACCAACTCAAGCATCACCTGGAAATCCAGCGCATGTCTAAAAGTAAGGGGAACGTGGTCGATCCGGATCGGCTGGTGGAGAAGTACGGCGCGGATGCCGTCCGTAGCTACTTGATGTTTGGCTTCGACTGGATCAAAGGTGGCCCCTGGAACGACGATCAGATTAGCGGCGTGACCGGGTGGCTACACGACATATGGAACCTGACCACCGCTGTGATGCCCAACGGCGCTAACGCCGACGCCGACCGCGACCTGGAACGCGAGGTCCACAAAGCCATTAAGCAGGTCGATGATGGCCTGGAATCGTTCAGCTTCAACACGGCGATTGCCGGCCTGATGTCGCTGCGTAAGGCGCTAAAAGCAGCCCTCAACGCAGGCGAGGTCAGCCGCGATATGTGGCAGCACGCGCTCCAGCAGAACCTCTTGTTGGCGGCCCCGTTCGCGCCGCACATCACCGAGGAACTGTGGGCGCACCTGGGCGGCGAGTTCAGCATCCACAACCAACCATTCCCAGTCTATGACGCCGATAAAGCCGCCGACGATGAGGTCGAACTCGTGATCATGGTCATGGGCAAGCCACGCGGCACGATCCCGGTCGCGGCAGGTATCGGAGAGCAGGACGCGGTTGATCTGGCGCTTCACAGCGAGACAGCCCAACGCTACTTAGAGGGGAACGATCCAAAGAAGGTGATATTTATTCCGGGCCGCAATGGTCAGGACCCGAAGGTTAACATCGTGGTGTAGCTCACTAAATCGTTAGGCCGGGGGCGCAAGCCCCCGAAATATTACGCTATTTTGATCGCTATGCCCCTACGTTTTGTTAAGGACGCTGCCCTCAAACGCTTGCAAGGCGGATAATCCCTCTTGCTTGCTTAAGTGATGTGCCAAAATCTGTGATTTGGTATAAGCATGGATTATTGCCAGCGGACGCCTAGAAAGGCGTCCCAACGGGGCATAGTGGTTTTGTAGGGACGGGATTTTTCCCGTTCGCTATCCAAATCCGTTCGCCACGTTATTCTGTGGTCGTACCTGTGATTTTGGCAGTGAAAGTTTTTGTCCATTTTTTTCAAAAAGTGGTGGGGTGAGGGGTCAAATCTCAGAAAATGATCGAGACTTAGCAACTAGCCATTAGAGGTGCGTTATTCCGCGAAAAAGATCGCGTTCACGTTGCTATACGGGATGCAGGTCACCTGGGTGGTGCTGGTGGCAGGCAGCCGCAAGCACACCACATCCGTTCCCGCCCGGTGCAGTTGCAAAGCGGACCCGCCGCCCACATCGACCCCACCCCCCAACCGGGGGACATCATACACAAACTCGATTGAGAACATGGTATTGGTGGCGTGTAAATCTTCTAGCAGGCGCTGGGTCGTGTCGGGTTGGTCTTGGGCGGGCGTCGTAAGCGCCCACGCCCCGCCCATCACCACCACCCCCGCAGCAATCCCCAGTAGATAACGTATCATGTGTGTTGGCCTTTCTGGGTGGGGTGGCCCCGCCAGCGTATCAGCAGAGCCAGCCCCTTCTACGCTACAAGCGCCCGACACCAAACATAGAAGCGGGCATATTGAAGCCGTATTCTTTGAGCTTATCAACAAACTTCGGGCGGAACCCGGTAGGTTCCAGGTCGCCGCCCCCTTCGTGGCTGTAACCGCGCCCGGTGTGGTTTTCGGTGCGATAAACAAACACGTCCTGCATGGTGACTCTTTCGCCTTCCATCCCCTGGATTTCTGTCACCTCCACCACCTTACGCGACCCGTCTTTCAAGCGCGTTTGCTGGATGATGAGATGCACGGCGCTGGCGATCTGGGCGCGGATCACATCAACCGGTAAGTCCATGCCAGCCATCATCACCAGCGTTTGCAGGCGGCTGATGGCGTCGCGGGTGTTGTTGCTGTGGACGGTGGTGAGCGAGCCATCGTGCCCGGTGTTCATCGCTTGGAGCATGTCTAAGGTTTCTCCGCCACGGCACTCCCCGATCACCAGCCGATCCGGGCGCATACGCAGCGATCCCTTGACCAGATCACGGATTTCTAAGCGGCCCTTTTCACCGTCCCCGCCCATCGACTTGGGAACGGGGGGGGCTGTTTCTAAGCTGACGACGTGACGCTGGGCCAGGTTTAGCTCGGCGGCATCCTCAATCGTCACGATGCGCTCATCACCTGGGATAAACCCACTCATCACGTTAAGCAGCGTTGTTTTACCGGAGCCAGTACCGCCGCTAATGACGATATTCAACCGGGAGACCACACACGCCTTCAAAAAGTCTCGTACATGGGGGGTAAACGACCCGAACTTGATCAAGTCGTTATCATCCAGGCGCTTTTCCGGGAACTTCCGAATTGTCATGGTTGTGCCGTTAAGGGCAGATGGCGCGGTTACAATATGCACCCGCGAGCCGTCCGGCAGGCGAGCATCGACCATCGGGTTTTCGCGGTTGAGCGAGCGCATCAATGGGCGGACGATGCGCTGCGCGGTGTAGATGACGTGATCTTCATCATCGAATACGATTTCGGTTTCCGCTAGCTTGCCCTTAAACTCTGCGAAAACCACATCGCCACCGTTAACCATAATCTCGCTGTAGCGGCGGTCCCGGATGAGGGGTTCAATCGCGCCGAAGCCGAGCAGGTCATCCAGCAAACATTGCTGCAAGATAAATGCTTCGGTTTCGGTCAGGTCCACATCCATTTTATCCAGGACAGTCGCCAGCCGTTTGAGGATAATTTCTTGCTTTTTCGGGTCGTTGCGGTGCCAGGTATCGGCCTCGGCGGGGTCGGATAACAGCTTGGGCCGCAGCTTACGCCGGAGCTTGGCAATCTTGGGTGGTATACGTCGCTTGGGGGGCGGGGTATAGCCGGTGTCGGTCTGTTCCGATGGTATTAGCTGGACGTAATCGGTGAGGACATCCTGCACTTGCCCGGCAGCGTTTTCAACGGTCTTTTGTGGCTTCAACGAGAACGGCTTGTTTTCGGGCTTATCGGAGGTATCGTCCGCTAGCATATCGTCAAGTTCCGATAACGCATCGCCGCTATCGTCGTCTTTTCCTTCTTTACGCCGAGATAAGAAAGACATAGTTCAAGCACCCTATTTATTAATCCAACAGAGAAGGTTATACCCCCATTGTAATGCTGACCAGACAGTTTAGCAATTTGTACTGCTACCCAGGGCAGGGTAATCGCATCAAATTTTTCTAGTGGCATAGATTGGGATTGCAACCCAAACCCTGCCAAGCTTTTGCAAAAGCTTGGCCAAAACTTTAGCTGTGAAAATGTAACTACTCAGCCCTCACCCCAACCCCTCTTCCAAACGTGCCTTTGGCACTGGGAGAGGGGCTAAATCACGCGATGAGAAGTCCCCCTCTCTCCGCGAAGCTGTGGGAGAGGGGGATTTAGGGGGTGAGGGCGGGTGCGATACCGTAAGATGTGTTTAGTACCTGAGTAGTTACACGTTTTTTGCGATATTCTATAGGTGTAGCTGTTATAGTGATTAGATACATTCAGACCAACTAATATGGGGTGCGTACACTATGAAAACAAAAGCTCAAGCCGAAGAAAAAGCACGTAAGATCGTTAGCGATTGGGTCAAAGGGGCCGTTCTCACCGGCTGGATTCCAGGTAGTGCGCTGATCCTAACGGGGGCCGACTATGTGATGCTAGAACAGGTCGCCACAGAATTTGAGGTGCAATCGTTCGATAAGGACAACGCCACCCAATCTATCGGGACACTAGCGGCAAGTGGTATGGCCGGCGGTGTGATCGGTGAAACAATCGGCCTCATACCGGTGATCGGCTGGGCGGTTAAAAGCGGTATGATGGGCATGAAAGCCAAGATCGTTGGCGAAGCCACCATCGAGTATTTCCGTAAGAAAAGCCCACTCCCGGAAACGGACCCCGACGACAACCGTAAAACCAAGATTCCGGTAGAGCCGGACGACGACGAAACGGTCTAGGGCCGATGCGTATCGGAATCATTGCCGTTGGCACACGCGGGGATGTGCAGCCGTGTATTGTCATCGGCAACAGCCTACAAGCCGAAGGCCATACCGTCACGCTGATAGCCGGGGGCGGTTTCGCTGAGACCATCACCAAGCACGGGTTAGGTTTTATTGATGTTGGGGTAGATATTCGCGCTGTCATGAGTGGCGCTACCGGGCGTTCTTGGGTCGGTGGCTCGCGTTGGCTGGAACTCTACCACATCCGGCAAACGTTCATGGCGGTGGCACAGCCGATCATCGGCCAACTGATCGCCCATATCCCGACATTTGATGTCGTCATCACCGGCCTAACCATGCTGCCGGTCACGCTACCGGTGGCTCAATATGCGGGTATCCCGCTTATCAATCTGCTGTTTGCCCCGGTGTACCCCTCACAAGCAGGTACAGCCAACCTGATCGCCGTGCGCCCGCGTGCGACATCGCGCTTAAACCTGATCACCCAACCCCTGATGTTACGTGGGATGTGGTACGTAGGCGGCGAAGCGGCGCAGATCACCTGTGAACAACTTGGGATGCCACCGATCACTTACGATACGTTTGTTGACGCCTGGCTAGAAACCCCCACCGTGATCGCCGTCAGCCCGCTGATCGCCCACCCACCACCAGACTACCCAGATCATGTGCAGGTTACCGGGTTCTTGTTCCAGGATATGCTCGTGTGGTACCCCCCGCCAGACCTCGAAGCCTTCCTCAACGCCGGGCCACCGCCGATCTATATCGGGTTTGGGAGCATGGCAGGCTACCGGAACACATCCCCCCTACCCATGATCCTAAAAGCGTTGGACGGACGCCGCGCCGTGATCAACCGGGGGTGGGCGGCTATAGCTACGGAACCCGTCCCCGATTCGGTGTTTGTGTTGGATGATGCGCCGCATGGATGGTTGTTCCCCCGGATGGCAGCGATTGTGCATCATGGCGGGGCGGGGACAACCGCTGTCGGGTTGCGGTCTGGTGTGCCGTCGGTGATCATCCCACACATAGCAGACCAACCCTTTTACGGGCGACGGGTACACGAGTTAGGATGCGGCCCGGCCCCTATCCCCCGGCGTGGGCTAAATGCTCGCAAGCTAAAACACGCCCTAGACCAGGTGCTGCACGATGCGCAGATGCGCTCTCGTGCGGCTAACATTGGGCAGGCCATCGCCAACGAGGAAGGGCTAGCCGATACGTTGGCGGCAATTCAAACGCACTTGCACTCGATGTAAAATACGCCTGATGTGAAATAGCGGATTTCTGCTCATTTTTATGCTTTTCTCTCCTTTCTTTCCAGAAAGTAAAGAAGCAAAGAGAGCGACAAGGGAGTATTTTCAATGAAAACGGACGCTTTTTGTCCACTTTTTCGTAACTGCTCAGCCTGCCCCCCACCCCGGCGCTAAAGCGCCACCCCTCCCCCACTATCGCCGCTTTAGCGGCGGGAGGGAGGGGTTTTACCACCTTTGGCCA
>DAOTUA010000152.1:0-15747 GCA_034437355.1 Anaerolineae bacterium
CCCACACCCCCACAAGGATTTAGCAATCCTTGACCGGCGCTTTTTGGCGCTTTGCGCCAAAAATGTAAAGTTTTGGTCAAGCTTTTTCAAAAGCTTGGCAGGGTTGGGGATGCAATCCCAATAAATGACACCAGAAAATTTTAAGGCGATTGCCCTGAGCCGGGAGCGGCCATCACTATCACAAAACAACCCTCCCACGCACAGCGTATGCTGGCCTACGCTGCGGGGATACGCGGGCCCCAGAACCAGCCGTAAGTCCCGCCAAGCACGCCCAAGATGAAACCGTAAATAACGTGGGCTATCAGCAAAATGCCAACACTCGTCTGCGCGGCTAAGCTATCCGGCGTGAACAGCGGCAAGATCACCAATGCGGACACCATGAATGCGCCTATCCCGTAGATCATCCCGCCGACCATCCAGAAAATACGGTGAATGGCGGGCATGAGCAGCGCAAAAACAGCTCCCAATGCGGTCCCCGTTACCAGGTGAATGAGCGTGCCGACGATGACGGGCATGACCCCGGTGGTGTCTGCGCCGTACATCACCGAAGCGATCAAACGCGGCGCTGCGAATAACTCGACGCCGTTCACCAACAGGATGACGGTCACGATAGCAATAATGGCTGTGGCCCCCACCAGCCCAGACACCGCCCCTACACGTATCGGGAGACGTTGCCCGTTCATGCCCCGTTCGATCATGCTTGCTTCCGATGAACTTACTCGCGAATCCATAGTAGCCACTTTAAACTCCAAATAAACTTTTTTTATGTTAACCATATCAAACCAAATTTGGGTGGCGATCATATGAAAACGGGAAAAGGATTAGATAAGTATTAGTTTTCACAATAGAAACAAGCAAAATATCTCATTCTGTAAAATACACACTGAATTTAAAACTTTTCTTACAGTCTTTGCGTATAATAAATAGCATCCAATCAACATGATGCCGATTATTTTCCCATTCACCAGATAAAGGATACATCGTAGACCTATGCGTAAACTTCTCGTTTTGATAGCACTCTTATTACTGACTACCACACCGTCCCTAGCCCAAAGCAATATATCGTCCGGTGCGGATGAATATTGCGGCTCACTCTCCGAGGCCGACTGCGAATTGTTCAACAACCTCAATACCGACCTGCCAGACTCAACCGGGTTCGAGCTAGACTTTAACACCAGCATTACCGCCGAGGGCGAAACCATCGGCTTCAGCATAGGTGCCACCGGTGGCTATGTCCTGGACCCGTCGCAGCGTGATGATGCACTCGAGGCCGTGGCGGATGTCGCGCTGTTAGAGTTCAACATCGGGCATATGCTGGATATTATCGACGGAACCATTCAGAGCTTCGACGGCGAGCTACTGTTCACCATCCGCCCCCCGGCTGGCGAAGTCCCGCCGATGTTTGAAGAAATCCCGCTGAACCTGTGGCTGGTCGATGGCGTCGGATATATCGACCTCTCCCCAGCGGCCATGTTCGCCCCAGAAATCGACGGCATTTACGGTATGAACCTGATCGAGAGCGTGCGCTTTGTCCTATCCGAAGTGACTATCGGTGATCTAACCGAAGGGGGCCGCGAATTATCGGAAGCATTCGGTCGTGGCTTTGGGGATGGCATGGGAAGTGATACCTTTAGTGATACCTTTACGGAGAGCTTCCAGACCCAGCTACAAATCTCCGAAGAAGAGGCGCTAGCCTTTGCCGAAGAGGTGTTGACGCTAGAGCGTGTCGAAGATGCAGAGATCGACGGGATGCCGGTCGCTGTCTTTGAAATTAACTTTGACCTGAACGCCTTGTTTACATCCGACCTATTCCGGCGCGGGTTCGAGTCGAACACCCCCAGCGACCTGGACATGACAAGCGAAGAATTTTCCGAGGCGTTGACCGCCGCCATTGGTGATGACAGCCAGCTAATCATTCAGCAGTATATCGGCCTGGAGGATAACTACGGCTACGGGTCCGACCTGACGCTGATCCTGAACCTGGACCCCCAAGCCCTGGCTGAATTTGGTGACGACGAAATGGCAGCCGATGCAGACATGGAACCCATTTCTATCGAAATGACCCTGCGCACGGTCCGTAACCAGGTGAATATGCTGGAGCGCATCACCGTACCCGATGGCGCAACCGTGGTCACCCCACAAGAACTACAGGACGCGCTCGAACCGGAACTAGATTCCGCGGGCGACGCTTAACCCGTCTGGCATCGCGTGGGGTAGGGCTTGGTGGCCCGCCCCACCTTCGCTACGCCCCCTCCGCCTACACCTAAAGCTCGTGCAAGTTCTCCAACGAGATCAACCCCAAGCGCAGCGCCTTGAGCGAGGCGGCATGACGATCTTTGGCGTTGAGCTTGTTCATACATTGGGCCAAGGTTTCGATCAGTGTCGGGAGGGGCATCCCCAGGGTTTTGGCGATCTCATCGTTCTCGTATCCGGCAGCGATATATAACAAGACCTGTTTCTGGCTCTCGGTGAGCGCCGCCCCACTTTTTGCGCCGGCGCGTTTATCCGTGATGCTATCCACCATACGCTCGGCAACCCCCTGCCCTAGCACCAGTTGGCCCTGTAACACACGCAAGATGCCATCGACCAATTCTTCTTCGCTGCCGGACTTCATCAGGTAGCCGTTCGCACCGGAGCGTAAGGCTTGCACGATGTAATAATCTTCTTCGCGCCCCGTCAGTACCAAAATTTTCACGCTGGGGGCTTCCTGGCGTATTCTCGGCAAGACTTCTAAGCCGCCGCTACCGGGCATATTCAGGTCTAAAACCAACACGTCCGGCAGTAAGGTTGTTGCTTGCCGCCAGGCGCTTTCGCCGTCGTTGGCTTCGCCCACCACAACCATATCATCGCGCTGTTCTAAGAAGGACGCCATCGTCTTACGCAAGATATTGTGATCGTCTGCCAACACCACCCGGATAATCCGGTGGCTGAACTGCATCGTCGCCGTCCCACGCTTGCCGGGGGCGTTGGTTTCGGCTGGCAGCGGGCCGGTATCCCCCTTGGGGGTGATGACGGCTTCTAGCGCGTTGGCGAGTGTGGAGGCCGACTGATAACGGCGTTCGGGTTTCTTTTCCAGTGCTTTTAAGATGACATTTTCTAGCACCGGCGGGATGCTGCTGTCAAGCGAACGCGGGGCGGGTGGAGGTTGCTTGACCTGTTGCAACAACAACGCGCCGATGTCATCGGCATTGAAGGGGAGTTCGCCGGTTGCCATCTCGAACAGAACCACCCCCAGCGAGTAGATGTCCGTTCGGCTGTCCAGCTCGAAGCCCTGCGCTTGCTCCGGCGAGAGATACGCCGGGGTGCCGATCACCATCCCGTGTGCCGTAACACGCTTAGCCTCTCGTGGTAGCGCCAGCCCCAGGTCCATAATCTTGATCTGGCCTTCCGGCGTCACTTTAATGTTAGCTGGTTTAATATCGCGGTGGATCACGTCGTGCTGATGGGCATAATGTAAGGCTCGTGCCACTTGTGCCCCCAGTTCGACCACCTTGATCGGTGTGGTCGGCACAAACTTAGATAGCGCGTCACCCTCGACATATTCCACAACCAAAAAGTGATTATCGCCGTCCTGCTCCACATCATGGATCGACATAATGTTTGGATGGTTCAGTTGGGCGGCAGCCTGTGCTTCTTGGAAGAAGCGTTCACGGGCGGTATCACGAACGTGTGGCAGCAACACCTTTAGCGCCACATTCCGTTTAAGCCGGGTATCGGTCGCCCGGTAGACGGTTGCCGTGGAGCCATCACCGAGATGCTCAACCACTTGGTAACGATTCAGGAGCTTGCGTCCAATCATGTTGTTCAATCCCAGGTCATTTCTGTGTGGATGGTGTGTATTAACCGAACTGGCATCATAAGCCACCTGTCAAAATGATCAGAACAAAATATAGTGATTATCTTTACATCTTTTAGGATACCACATTGGCAGGGATGGCGCACATTTACGCTAGCGAATGGCAAGGCAATCGCATCAAATTTTTCTAGGCGCTGTTGACGTTTGAAATTTCGATCTCGTTAAAGACCACAACGGTTCAAAACGTAGGGGCATAGCGTGCTATGCCCTGGGTTCAGCAAGCTGCACCCCTACAATCATCGGTTTTTTGCGTAAATGTCAATACAACCTAGTGGCATATATTGAGATCGCATTTCAAACCCTGCCAATCCTTTTCAAAAAATTGACCAAAACTTACCTTTTTTGGCGCAGAGCGCCAAAAACTGCTGGTCAAGGATTGCTAAATCCTTGTGGGGGTAGTGGGGGCAAAGCCCCCGCTATACGTTTCAACAAGATGTAATGTGCTTTTGACGTCGATTCAGTTTTGGTACGATTGCCCTGGTTCGGGGGTGAAGCCCCTGAGCCGTTACGGTAAAATTTACTTAGCAGGTAATGATCTAGCGTGGTGCTTGTGCAACGGCTCCCCGTAGGATTGCGTACAGACGAGTAGATAATCATGATCAGTTTGGAGCCAATACCCATATGACAGAACAAAAGCCGGTCATCAGCACCCGCAACCTGACGAAACAGTATCGGTTGGGCAGCAAGCATACCGTTGAGGCACTTAAATCGGTTGACCTGGACATTTTGCAGGCGGAGATTGTCGGGATTGTGGGGCCGTCTGGCAGTGGTAAGAGTACGCTATTAAGCATCATCGGCGGGTTAGATACGCCTACGTCCGGCAGTGTGAAGATCGACGGGGTGGAGATCGGGAATATGAACGAAAACCAGCTAACCGAAATCCGCAACGAGAAGATCGGGTTTATTTTCCAGTTTTTTAACCTGATCCCGACGTTAACCGCGCTGGAAAATGTCGCGCTGCCGATCCAGTTTGCGCGTCAGCCGAACTTCCCGCCGGAGAAACGCGCTCGTGAGCTGCTTGGCTCGCTTGGGTTGGGCGACCGATTAAACCACCGCCCCACCGAATTATCCGGCGGGCAACAGCAACGGGTGGCGATTGCACGGGCACTAGCGAACAATCCCCCGTTAATCCTGGCAGATGAGCCGACCGGCAACTTAGACACCGAATCCGGCGCGATGGTGCTGGAGACACTACGACAAGTACGCGATCAATTTGTGACCACTGTCGTGATCGTCACGCACGATACCCACCTGGCCCAACAAACAGATCGCATGATCCGGCTGATGGATGGCGAGCTTGCACCAGCCGAAAATTCCGCCTCAACTTTGCTAGCGGGAGAAGCGGTGCTAAAATAGCCTAACATTCGTTCAATTAAGCGTCCGAGGGTGGCTGTTATCATGCAAGCAGATTTTCTTCTCGATTACGATGTCATTACAGTAGAACGAGAGCAGAAGCTCTACCTGATGGCGCGATTACTAGCGGGGCCAGCCCCACAAGATACTTCGCGCCGGCCACTTAACTTGAGCCTGGTGATTGACCGTAGCGGCTCGATGGCGGGGAATAAGATCGACTACACCCGGCAGGCAGCTAAGTTGCTGGTGCAAAATATGAGCGCCAACGATACACTTTCGATTGTGCTATACAACGAATCAGTCGAAACGTTGCTGCCGCCGCAACAAGTGCAGCATAAAGACACGATCTCACAGCGCATCGACCAAATCAAGGCGGGGGGGACGACGAACCTATCTGGGGGGTGGCTGGAAGGGGTGGAGCATGTCGCCGCGAATATTGTTGCGGCGAATATGAACCGCGTCATCTTGATGAGTGATGGGCTGGCTAACCGGGGGGTGACCACACAGGAACGGCTGGTCGAAATCGCACAACAAAAGAAGGAAAGCGGGGTCAGCACGACAACGATGGGGTTGGGGGAAGATTTCAATGAGGACTTGCTGATCGCGATGGCGGACGGGGGCGGCGGGGCCTTCTACTTCATAGAAAGCCCGGAGGTCACGCCGAGTATTTTCCAGGAAGAACTCAAGGGCCTGCTAAGTGTGATCGGGCAAAACCTGGTGATCACGGTAGAAACAAGCGCCCATGTGACCGATGTGCATCAGCTTAACGCCTTCCCACAGGAGGAACGCCCGCACGGGACCGCTTTTCGGATGGGGGATGTGTTCGGGGATGAGGTCAAAACGTTGATGCTAGAGCTAACGATCCCGGCGATGAAGGACATCGGGCAGCTTGTGATCGCGACGTTGCATTTTGAGTACGACGAACTGCGCGACGGCAAATCCGAACGACAGCGTATGTCTAAGCCGGTAACGATTAACATCACATCCGGCCAAATTGAGGAAGGGCAGCGTAACCACGAGGTGATGCGGTCCATGTTGTTGTTACGGGCAGCGGAGGCCCGCCGAGAGGCGATCAAGCTGGCGGATAAGGGGCGCTATGCGGAGGCATCGAAGCTGCTGCGCGATGCGGCGGACGAAATCCGAGAGGCGAACCTAGATGACCCGGCCTTACAAGAAGAACGGGGGGCGCTGGTGGGGCAGGCGAAAGATATGGACCGAGGCGCGGAGTATTATCAGAGTTACAGCCGCAAGAGCATGTCTACCCAGGCGTATTTCACTGGGCGGGGTGTTCACGAAAGTACGCAGGCGTTACGGCTACGGGAGAAAGAACGCAAGAAAGAGCCGGGGTCTAAAACCGGGGGGAGTGGCTCGAACGTGCAAGAAACGAACAGCAGCAAGAAAACCGGCTTTTTCGAGAACCTGATGCCCCCGGAGAATGTGCCACCCAGCCCGGTAACCGAAAAGACTGCGACCCCACCCACCCAATTACGATGGAACGACCAGACCTATCCACTAGATAAAGACCTGATTCGCATCGGGCGGGCACCCCAAAACGAGGTTATAATCGACACTGCTGGTATGTCGCGTTTCCATGCGCAAATCCAGCGTAGCGGTAATGGGTGGGTGCTGGAAGACCTCGGCAGCACCAACGGGACGCATGTTGCCGGGCGCAGCCTGGATAAACCGTATACGCTGCGTAGCGGGGATGTGGTGTATTTTTGTGATCAGCGTGTGGTTTTCGAGGCATGAAGTCGAGGTTTCACCCCCGAACCTCCACAAGTTTTTGTAAAAGTTTGACCAAAACTTTAGCTATGAAAATCTTCAATTTTCACAAACAAATCGTCTAAACCTTCATCATTGGATGACAGAATGGACGCTTTTTGTCCACTTTTTCTGGAAAAAGTGGTCGGGTGTGGGGTGAAACCCCACGCTATCCTAATCTCGACCTGAGTAGTTACAAAGTGGTGGGTTTGGGCAACGCCCAATGATCAGCGATGGCACTCTTTAAAAAGCTGGATCAGCTAGGAATACAACTTGCACATTCGACACAAATTTGCCACAGTCTATACGAATATGACGACTTAGCACACAAATTAGGATGAAAGGCAGAGCATGTCATCTCGTGAAACCTACCGCGTGACAATCGAAGGGGTGCAGCGCGACCTGGAAAAATTTGAGGTCGCCCCGGGCGTTACCATCGCGATTTTGAATATCCTGGGGGATGTTGAACTGGTACAGGCGGCCAGTAAGGGCTTGACCCGTGAGCTTACCCCGAAGCAGGGTGAAGTTCTCATCACCGCCGAGGCCAAGAGTATCCCGTTGATCTATCAGTTAGCGGTCGATATGAACTTGCCGTATATTGTTTTACGCAAAAAGTATAAATCGTATATGGGGGATGCGATCCAGGCGCAAACGGAGAGCATCACGACGGGAGATATTCAAACCCTGTGGCTGGATGAAAAAGACCGCGCACTCATCCAAAATAAGCGTGTGATCGTGGTGGATGATGTTGTATCGACGGGGAGTACGTTAGAGGGGATGCAGACGATCATCGACCAGACCGCAGCGCAGGTCGTTGCGCAGGCGGCGATCTTCACCGAAGGCGACGAAAGCAAGTGGGAACATATCATTGCGTTGGGACACCTGCCGGTTTGGGTCGATCAGTAGCCGCGTTCGGAGCCTGTTTTTTCGATCACCAACAAATGGGATAGGCCGAGGGTATCTAGCGGGGTGCCTTCGGCTCGGTAGAGCATGTCGCGCAGGTATTTGGCGGGGGCCCCGGCCTGTGTGATCAGGTTATCGTACCCGCCATAAACCCGGCTGTGATGCACGACTCGGTGCGGTGTGCCGGCAAACAGGGTGCGCAGGCTGCGCTCAGTATAGGCCCGGACGTGGGGCGCAAGGCGGTTGCGAATGGGTGCGGGCAGGTAGTTGATGAGGGGGGTATTGCCGAAATAGTATTTCCCACGCCAATAGTGCCCGTGTGTTTCAAATGGGTACCACCGATTCGGCGCAAACATCACCATGCGCCCGCCGGGTTTCAACACGCGGATGATCTCGCGGGCAGCCTGGTAATGATTGGCGACGTGTTCAATCACCTCGTGCGAGAGGACGGTATCGAAAACATTCTCTGGGTAGGGGAGCAGTTCGGCGGCAGCGACGACGGCATGGGGCGTATCGTGTTGGGCGATGGCGACGCGCTCTGGTTCGATGTCGAGTGCTTCGACGTGCGGCGTATAGCGTTGGCGGATTTGACTGGCATACATGCCGTTACCGCACCCATCGACCAAAACCCGCGCCTGCGGTGAGACATCGGCCCAATGCACTAGCATTTGCAGGCGGCGTTCTTGCCCGGCCCGCCAGACGTAACTGGGTTCCCCGCGTTGGGCTGCCAGTTGGGAGTGTGTCATGGTGTCGGTTGTTCCCTTGGTTACGTTTACCGGGGGAAGGGTACGCAATTGTGATGCGAATGTCTAGCGTATAGCGGATAACTTGAAGGTTTGGCGTTGCTTGCGCATCACATCTTTACGCGATGGGCGGGTATTGTGGTTGTTGCCGGTGGGGTCTACTGGGACGACAACGCTGATGGTGGTCCCTTTGCCGGGTTCGCTTTCGACGGTGAGCGTGCCATCGACCAATTCCGCCCGTTCGTGTAGGTTGACCATCCCCAGGCTAGTACGGCCCTCATAGTTCTGGCCGATGGCCTCAACATCAAAGCCGACGCCTTCGTCTGCCACTTCGACCAGCAAGACATCTTCGTAACGGGTGACCCGCACGCGGATGACATCGGCTTGGGCGTGCTTACGAGCGTTATTAACGGCTTCTTCGATGATATAGAAGATGGTGCCCGTCTGGTGTGATGTCATGATGGCTTCAGCATCCGGGCTGACAAGCACTTCGACCTGTTGGTCGTAGATCGCGTCCATTTTCTCCGCGAGTTGTTCTAGCGCGGCGTTTAGGCCCTGGCTTTCTAGGGCGAGGGGGCGCAGGGTGAACATCATGCCGCGTATTTCGGAGGTGGTTTTGCGGGCGAGTTCTTCTAGTTTGGCGAGTTCTTTTGGCACTTTTTCCGGTTCAGTCTTAATCATAGATTGCAGAATCGCCATCCGCATCGCAATAGCGGAAACGGCCTGGGTTGGGCCGTCGTGTAGGTCTCTGGCGAGTTTGCGACGGGCTTCTTCTTCTACTTCGACTAAACGTTCTTTTTCGTCGGCCAGGTTTTGATAGAGCGCGGCGTTTTGTAGGGCGATGGTGGTTTGAATACCGATGGCCTGTAGAAACGTCTGGTAGCGTTCATCAAATGCGAAGGCTTCTTCGCTGGCAAAGATGATCACGCCGTAATTGTCGTATCCGGCCCGTAGCGGGACCGTCACAACGGACCGCGCCCGGCGCAATGATACGAACGATTTAAGCTCCGGGTCTTGGCGCACATTCCCGGAGAAGATCGGCTCGCACAGCGTTAGCGTGTCCCCGATGATCCCGACTTTACCGGGGATGGTGCGGTTTTCGTCGGACCGCGACAGGCCCCGCGCCGTTTCGATATGTAGCTGGCGGTCCTCTGGGCGGTAGAGCATCACAATCGAGATAAAGCCGATACTGGTATTATCGTGGGTGGCCAGTTTGCCGACGTTCAGCGCGGCATCTAGCACGCGATGGTAATTTAGCGTGGAGCTAAGCATCTGCGCCATATCCGTAATTGCCATGGTACGTTCTTGCATCGCTTTGACCAGAGCCATCCGGCGTTGGGCGGCGGTGCGAATATCACTGGTGCCGCGTTGCTGTTGTTGCTCGCGCATGGTTGCCAGGGTCGCTACCCCCGCCGTGATGATCGCGATGATGCTGACGGGCAACAAGTACGACGACCATAAGCCGTCTAATGCGGCTACCCCACCGCCACCAACGACCAGCGCCCCGACGAACACCAGCGCGGTTATCAGGGTATTGATCGCGCCCCACTGCCCGCCCAAACGCACCAGGCTGATCAACGTCACACCGCCGACCAGCAACAGCGCCAGTAACGGTTCGGTACGAACGAACCAGGCCAACGCGCCGACCGTCACCCAATCTGCGAACATGATCGCCCAGCGGGTATACGGCAACGTCGCCGGGATCATCGCCATGACAACCAGCAACAGGTTCGCAAGTAGGCTCGCCACAAATGGAACAAACAACACCTGCACCGTGGGCACGCCAACGGACCGCGTGTTGACATATAACCATATGACCAAAAACAAAACGATCAATAACCGGAAGCCCGCCACCGTGACATCCTGGTTTTGAGTGGTCATATGTTGTGAGGCGGTACGTTTCTGCATAGGATTGGCTTTCTAAAACTGTAGCATCAACAGCCGGGACAAAAGTACCATATCTATACATTAACTCACAACCAACTTACCATACAATGTTGAATTGGCAAAAGCCCACACACACCATAGAATAAAGTCAACTTACGTTGTGTAGGGGATCAGCAGCATATGGTGGATATTGACGCATTAGCCGGTAAGACAATTGGGCAATACACTTTACGCGATTTGATGGGGACTGGCGGGATGGGGGCCGTCTACCGGGCGGAGCAACTCGCGTTAAAACGTGATGTTGCTGTGAAAATCTTGTACAGCCGCCTGACCAACAACGCCGAGCATCTGGCACGGTTCAACCGAGAGGCGTTGATCGCGGCCTCGTTAGAACACCCGCATATCGTCCCGGTGTACGACTACGGCACAGCGGACGGCATCAGCTATGTGGTGATGCGCTTGCTCACGGGCGGGTCGTTAGAAGACCGCTTCGGGTATCACCGGGCGACTAACCGCCCGCTACCGTCGGTCGGGGAGATTATGGACGTGCTGCGTCAGCTTGCCGCCGCGCTAGATTATGCCCATAGCCAGGGCGTGATCCACCGCGATATTAAAGACAGCAACGTTATGTTCGACCAGCACGGCACCGCGTTTCTAGTCGATTTTGGTATTGCCCGCCTGACGGAAGTGACCAGCCAGCTAACCGGCACCGGGATGACCATCGGCACACCGTCTTATATGTCGCCGGAACAGTGGCGCGGTGATGGGGCCTACCCGGGATCGGACCAGTATTCGCTGGGGGTGATGGCGTTCGCGCTGTTAACAGGCCAACTGCCCTACAGCGCCCCCAACCCCCATACGCTGATGTACAAGCACCTTAACGACGACATCCCCAACCCAGCGGACCTGCGACCAGAACTAGGCGACACCATCTACCCGATTTTCCAGACTGTGCTTGCCAAGAGCGTTTATGATCGCTATGACACGGTGACTGAGTTCGTCAATGTACTGGCGAAGCATCTTCCGGCAGAAGGCACCATCGAGCAACTGCACGTCCACACCGGTTTTTTTACAACCGACCTGCCCGCTGCCAAAAAAGCCCGCAATCCCGCCCCGCAACCGAGCCGCCCGGCCCCGGCTGCCACCATCAGCGCGTCCCCTGTACCCGCTTCGGAGAGTGCCAAGCGCCGGACCTACGCCGCGACGCCCCAAAAACGCGGCTTTCCTATCACGGCGGTGGTGACGGCGGCTGTCGTGCTGATAATGGCGGGGGTGCTGCTGATCAGCTATGCCCAGAGCCGCCAAACACCCCCCGGCGGCCTGTTGGTGGCATTGGGGGTTGTGCAAGCCGCAACTACCCCCGCGCCAACGTTGGCCCCAACCGCGATCCCGGCCACAGATGCGCTACCCACCAGCGCCCCAACCACTGCGCCGACATCGATCCCGCCAACGGAAACGCCGATCCCGCCGACCAGCACGCCCACCACGGCCCAGATCACCGCCATTCGTGATAGTGTGGTGATACGATCTGGCCCCGCCAACGCCTATGCTGTTGTCACCCGGCTGGATGCAGATGACGTGGTATACATCTCTGGGGTAAGTGAGGATGGCGCATGGTACCAGGTACAAACCGCCGACGGCATCGGCTGGGTGCTAGATTCGCCGTCGGTGGCGGTGGCCGGGAACTTGCGGGCGGTCCCAGTGGCGCTAGCCCCCACACCGACCCTACCACCATCGGACACCCCAACCCCGCGCCCGTCCCCCACGCCAACCCATACCATCCCGGCCCAACCGGTCATTCAACCTACCTGGACGCCGATCCCCAACCAGCCAACCGCTATCGCTGCCAACCTGCCGAACTGCCCCGGCGCGTTGCCGTCGCGGTTGGTGCCGGGCACACAGGGTTTTGTGCTGGAAAACGACCCACGCCCGATCAACATCCGTCAAAGCCCAAGCACACGGGCCAATATCTTGTCGGCGGCCCCAATTGGTACGGTTTTCGATGTGCTGGAGGGGCCATCGTGCGGGGAGGACATCGCCTGGTATCGGATTAATTATCGCGGCACACGCGGCTGGATCGCAGAGGGGACAGAAACGTATTTTGTCGTGCCAATTACGGATGAAGAAGTTTTCGGTGGCACCACATCGGACCGGATGGTTGCCGAAGCGATCACGAATTTATCGAGTTGCTCGCGGGTGTTGCTAGAAGAGGACTTTGAGTTCGGGTCCGAGATAGCATGGTTCAGGAATACGGATTCGGCCCGATATAACGTGCAAATAGGGGATGGGGCCTATCAAGTCAACTTGAACAGCCTGCTACCCATTGGCAATGCGGACCCGGTATCGTGGGGCAGCACACAAGACTACAGCTTCCGTGAAGGGCGGCTAGATGCGGTGATCCGAACGAGTCAGTTCACCAGCCGGCCCACATCACGCACAGGGGTATGGTTACGCTACCAAAACGAGGATAACTTCTTGGCATTTATGATCTTGAGCAACGGCAAATATCGGATTGCCCGCTTCATGGATGGTTACGACGATCTGGTCGGGTGGACAAGCACGAGCGCGATTGTCACCGGGGATAACGCCGTCAACACGCTGAGCATCGAAGTTGAGGACGACCGTTTCCAGTTTTTTATCAACGATCAGTACGTGGATGAGGTGATCGACGGCACTTGGTCCAACGGGCGGCTAGCGTTTTTCGGCTCGACCACAGACCAACCCGCAACGTATGCGCTGGAACATCTGCGGCTGTGTGCGAATTAGGGTTAATCGGCAGGGGCGAAGGCGGCCTGTTCTGTTTGCTGGCGGACGTGCTGCGCGGCACGGTTGGCGATGTGCTTGGCATCGCGCCCGACGCCGCGTAAAGTCGCGGAGGCGTGCGACCGTTGCCCGAATAGCCCGACGAAAAACAGCCCATCGACAACATCGCTAACGCCGTTTGTCTGGATCGGGTAGCCGTCGTCCTCACGGGCGGGCAGCGGGGCGAGATAGGTCATGCCGGTTTTGTAGCCAGTGGCGTAGATGACGGTATCGACCGGCTCCGGCGTGCCATCCCCCCACACAACGCCATCGGCTGTAAAGTGGGTAAACATCGGTTTGACGGTTGGGTTGCCGTTGTTGAGGGCGGTCTGGTAGGGTTGTTTGCCGACAATCTTCTTAGACCCGTGCAGCCGGGTGAATAGGCCGAGGGGCAATTCGTCGTAGCCGGTATCGTGCAGCCACCAGAAAATGCTCTTGCCAAGCACCGACTTGGGCATGAACTCCAACGGGCGGCGGGCCGCCACCGAGACACGCGCAACCTGAGACAGTTCATAGGCGATCTGCATGGCGCTATCCCGCGAGCCAACCACGACGACATGCTGCCGTCGGTAAGGTTCCGGTTCGTGATAGTCGAAGGCGTGCAACGTGCGCCCCTGGAAGTGATCGGCACCGGGCAAGTGGGGTGTATAGGGGGTGTTAAATGGCCCACTGGCGGCGATGACGGCTTTAGCGCGGTAGGATAGCCCATCGGCAGTAACCAGCGTAAAGCGGTCATCGGGTTTATGGACTGCTTCGACCCGTACCCCGCGCTCTACTGGGATTTGATGGAGGCGCTCGTACTCGCGCAGGTAGTCGATCACTTCGTAGCGGGTCGGCTCACGGGATGGGTCGCCGGGGAAGGGTAGGCCGGGCAGTTGACCGTACTTTGCGGGAGAGAACAGTTTCAGGTTTTTGTAGTAATGCTGCCAAGATCCACCCGGATCGGGGTTGGCATCTAACACGATATAGGTCAGGTTGTGACTGTTGAGGTAATACCCCGCCACCAAACCGGACTGCCCCCCACCTATGATGATCACATCATATTCGTTGTTCGCCATCAAAAGATACGCTCCAGCCGAAGTGTAACATACAAAGTTTATGTCGGGTTCAACCCCGCCGTTACAACCGATCGTGTCCCGTTGGGATAAAAAGGGTTGTCGTTATAGGTTGTCCTATAGGGACAAGTTGACCTTTAGCCTGGGGATTTATTCCTCGGCGGGCTTCTCTGCGATTGCCCCGGTGGTTTGCCATCATAACTTGCATTATAATGTCCTTCAACCCATACAGAAGGTTAAATGTGTTATGTACTTTAGTATATTCACGAACTATGACAAGATAGTGACAACAGCAAAAGTGCATCTATAGCAAATGATACCACAAACACATATTTCGATTTTCCAGGCGTTAAAGGACACACTTGGGGACGAGCTAACCACGTCAACCCTAACAAAAGCGACGCTGGTTCACGTCTCGCATACACTGGAAGATTTCGTTCTTTCCAGGAATCTGCCAGCCCTGATCTTCACCGGGTTTCAAGAATCATCCCATTGGCAACAAGAGACAGAACGCTACCGCGAACTGGCAGAAGTTGCGATGCAGGTGTGCATCTTTGCGGGCAAGCCGTTGCCAGCCGACCGGGATATAGGCGCGTTACAGATCGAACTAGAAGGGGATGATCCGTTAAGGCAAGAGTGGTTCCTGGCGATCTTATCGACCGATTTCACGGCGGTCCTGGCGGGTTTGGATAACATGGAAAACGTCTCGCAAGAGGCGTACCGGCGTTTCGAGTGCATCTGGAGTTTCGATGTCGAGTTGGTAAACCGGGTGCTAGATACCCTTGAGGATGTGATCGCACATTATCGCCCGGATGTGTTGCCGAGGTTGCAACGGGCGCGGCGAGATTACCCGGCGGTCGAACCCAAGTCGGAAGTCGTAGTGAAGTTCACGAACGAACTATTGCGCTTCGAGGACCGCCTACAGTATCGGTTAATGGAAAAAAATCAGGCGCTCGCGATGAGTGAGGCGCGATACCGGTCAATCTTAGAAAATGCGCCGATTGCCCTGCTTTCGATGGATGCGAACGGCACGTTGCAATTGCTGGAGGACAACAACGAACGCCTAATATTTAGCCGTCGGGGAATCCAGGTTGGGGCGTCGCTGGATGAGATGAAAACCCGGCTGCCAGAACTCCAACAACACTGCGATCAAGCCCTGGCTGGCGAGTTCGTACAAGCGATCATCCATTTAGATGAGGGCGTGTTTGAGTTGCGCTCTACCCCCATCTTAGACCCCAAAACCGAGACGTTAACAAACGTACTGTTCATTTTCATCGACATCACCGCCCGTCACCAAGCGGAACAGTACCGCGCCGAACAGGAACGCCGCCTGATCTCGCTTCGGAAGGATAAAGAACTTAATGCGTTGCGCCATCAGCTTATGCTG
>DAOTUA010000153.1:0-11708 GCA_034437355.1 Anaerolineae bacterium
CTGGGAGAGGGGCTAAATCACGCGATGAGAAGTCCCCCTCTCCCCGCGAAGCTGTGGGAGAGGGGGATTTAGGGGGTGAGGGCGGGTGCGATACCGTAAGATGTGTTTAGTACCTGAGTAGTTACTCCCCTTCGCCCTTTATGGTATGGGGCTAGGGGATGGGGGGATTCAGGCGAGTACCTGAGTCGTTACTGAAAATCGAAGATTTTCACAGTTAAAGTTTTGGTCAAACTTTTGCAAACGCTTGTGGGGGTTCGGGGGTGAAGCCCCTGAGCAGTTGCCGCATAAGCTGTTAATCGTGGCTAACAGTGCCCGTTTCGACGTAGGCGCGGGCTTGTTGCGGGGGGGGGCGCAACATGATGAACGCAAAGCCGGCGCTAACCCAGGCTAACCCGGCTCCGATCCAGCCGGCTACCCGGAACACATCGACAAATGCCAGGCGGATCGCACGTTGGACGGCAGGCGCGTCGTCTGCCGAGACGCTCGCGGGTACCTGCACGTTGCCCAGTTCGGACGCCTGCACCATGATCGCGTCGTAGGTCTGGCTTGGCAGGTCTAGCTCGGAGATACGCGCATCAAGCGTCCCCTGAAATTCTAACAGCACGATCCCGCCGATGATGGCAATAGCGAGTACGCCAGCAGTACGCGAAGCTGCGTTGTTGATGCCGCTGGCCGTGCCGGAACTGTGCTTGGGGACACTGCTCATCACGGCGGTAGAGAGGGGGGCGACGGCAATCGACATGCCAATACCGATCCCTAAAATACCGGGAAAGTAGTTGCGCATGTAGCTCGTAAGATAGCTCAGATCGGGGTCGGTTAGTGTCGGGATCGTCAACAATGCGAACCCGATCCCGGTGATAGCCGGGCCAACTGTCAGGGGGATGCGCGGCCCGATCCGGTCGGCTAGCTTACCAGATTGCCGCGAAAATAGGATCATCATGATAGAAAACGGTAATGTGGCAAAGCCGGCGACACGCTCCGGGTAGCCCTGCGCCTGGATCAAGTTCAACGAAAAGAAGAACAGCGATCCTTGCAGCGCGGCATATAAGAACAACGTCAGCATATTGGTACCGCTAAACACAGGCGACCGAAACAAGCGCAGCGGCATCATGGGGTGGTCGGTGGTGTGTTCACGCCAGATAAACAGCCCCATCATCACAAACGATACGGCTAAGATGCTCAGGTTTTGTGTGTTGAACCCGCGCTCGCCGGCCTGGATGAACCCGTAGGTAATCCCGGCTAGGCCGAGCGTTGCCAGTACCGCCCCCAGGTAATCCATCTGTGGGGGAGATTCATCGTCGCGGCTTTCTGGCACGTAGGTATAGAGGGCATATAGTGAGATCGCTGCCAGCGGAACGTTGATGAAAAATACGCCGCGCCACATCTCGGCGGCGACCGCCGGAGAAATGAACGGGACGGTCTGCCAGAGTTGTTGGTCCGCCAGGAAGCCGCCGATAATCGGCCCGCCGACCGTGGTTGCTGATGTAAAAGCGGACCACAACCCAATCGCCCCGCCGCGCTCATGATCTTCAAAATAAGCGGAGATGATCGCCAACGAACCGGGGATCATCATCGCACCGCCAAGCCCCTGCACAACTCGGAACACAATCAACAATAGAACAGAATTTGATAGCCCACTCAATACGGAGCCAAGCATAAATAACCAGATGCCATAACCGAAAATGCGCCGCCGCCCGTAATGATCGCCTAACGACCCGCCCACAAGGATCAACGAAGCCAACAGCAGCAGGTAGCCATTGGTGATCCATAACAGGTCGGCGGCGGTGGCCTCCAATGCGTTTTGAAGTGCTGGTAGCGCCACATTTAACGCGCTCCCGCTGATAAAGCCCATACTGGAGGCCATAATCGTGCTGAGCAATACCCAGCGCCCGGTGTGGTCCGTTGCTTGTTGTGCCATTGTCAGTCCCTAACCCGTTGTTATCATACGATTTAATTGCCCACGAATCGTAGCTTACTCAGGGGCTTCACCCCCGAACCCCCACAAGCTTTTGCAAAATCTTGACCAAAACTTTAGCTGTGAAAATCAAGATTTTCACAAAAATAGTGGCAGGCTGGGCAGTTACGAAGAGCCAAGGATAAAGATAAGCATGAATTTGCTATTTTACATCGGGCGTCAAAATGTTGCTATGCCTGCCACCGAGAGATAAATCCCCCGGCTACTATCGTAGCCAAACGCGCTGGCCCTGGTATCCGGGGGGATCAATTATTGGCCACCTGGCGCAACGTGAGGGCGTAATCGCCGGTCGTGAGGCCATCGCGCACACCAAAGCGCGTGACAGCGATGACGTAGCGCCCGGTATAGGGTAGCGGGGTAAGCAGGCGGGCATCGCGGTTGGTGTCGCTGATGTCGTCGGTGGGCGGAACGACGTTGGTTTCGGTATTATCTCGGAGGAAAAGTAGCGGGTCCAGGTTGCCGGTTACGGTTTCCAGGTCGATCTGAACGGTTTCGCCCTGTTGCCCTTCAAATTGATAGAAGCGGGCGTAGACATCGTTACCGATACTCCCGGTGATCGTCTGCCCATAGAGCAACGGAATATCGCCGCCTTCGCTGGCGCGTTGTTGTGGTGTTGGTTGGGTGATGTCGCCCTGGCTAAGGATGAACACATCGGGCACACTCACCCGGATGCCTAGCTCGTAGCGGTTGTTCGGTTGGAGCGTGCCTTTATATGCGAATAGCTCGGTATTTGTACCAAGCGATTGATTGAGGGTGAGTGTGAAATCGACCGGGGCGGCCTGCCCACATACGGACTGATACCATACCCACAATTCATAGTCGCCATTACGGGGCAGGTTATTCCAATAGAGATGTTCTACCGGTTGGGCGCTGATGGTCTCGCAGTTGGTATTGCTATCGACCTGTAACGCGCCGGGGTCCAGGGTGGTAGGGTTACTCCAGGAGATGATGCGGCCCGATGGCTCGCGGATGAACAGGTTCAGGTCGTCGTCACCTTCCCAGTTAACGGTTGCTGATAGCGCCCCTTGCAGCAGGTCGATAGCCCCAGCACTGAGCGCCAGCGTGTAGCTCCCGGTGGTCTGACCAAATGTGAGATCGGCCCGGCTTGCCAGCAGATAATAGGTACCGTCGGCGGGTAATGAAAATTGGTTAATCCGGGCGTTGGCCCCGCCGCGTGAATTGTCATTGGCGACCAGTTCGTTCAGGTCGGCATCCATTAAAATTAAGAACGGGTCCAGGCCGCCTTTTGTCGCCTGCATATCCACTGTGATAAACTCGCCCGCTTTGCCATCAAACGTGTATATATCGCGGGGGCTTTCGTCGGTCAGATCGCCTTTGTAGGCGGTGTTGTAGCTAGCTGGCAACAGGGTTAACTTGGTTGGGTCGCTGGGGACGGCACTCAAGCGCAGTGTGTAATTGCCGGTGGCCTGGGGGGTGGTGTTGTTGACCTGAACAATATAAGTCCCGGTGCGGGGGAGCGTACTTTGCAACAGCGCGATACGCTCACCGGTGGCGGCTTCGATCTCGCGCTGGCGAATATCCAACAGGCGGATTTGCGGCGTTGCGCCGCCCGTGACCGATACGCTCACAAATAGTTGGTCGTCTAGCCGACCGTTAAGCACATAAGAGGCCCCCGGCGCATTGGGGATAAACGTTCCGGTTTGGGGCGTTTCGGCCTCATAGCTGACCACCCGGCCCGGTGTGCCGTCCACGAACAGGCTAAATTCGCCGTCCCCACTGACGCGCCGCACTTCGATCAGATACCAGTGGCGTTCGGGGAGCGTGGTAAACGCCAGGACTTCCCCGGCGCGGGGACGCACGATTTCGCTGATGCGGGTTAGGTCTGGCGTGAAAATTTGCAGGTCCGCGATCAGATCATCATTGTCGGTGATGGTGAGAATGGCCCGGAGCAAATCGCCGCGTTCGCCGCCAACCACAAAATAAGCCTGCGGTGCTTGTTCGGAGAGTGCGCCCGCGCCGAACGTGCCGTAATCGAGTTGGGTAAAGCCGACGCTATAAGGCGGTGGCGCGGTGAGGGGGTCAGTGGTGGCGTCGTCGGTTTGGTCGCCCTGGACGCTTAACGTCAGGCGGTAGGTGCCGGAGGTATCGCCGCCGCTGCGCTGGAAGCGGGTTGCCTCTAGCGTGTAAAGCCCGGCCTGGCTTTGTTCGATGATAACGCGGGCATCCCGTTCGCCCTGGGCGCGGTCGTCATTTTGCACTACCCCGCCCGCCGGGTCGATCAGGACGAGTAACGGGTCTAAATCGCCGGACATCGCTTCCATATCGACGGTAAAAGCGACCCCCTCCGGTAACTCGAAGGTGTAGGTATCGCTGGCGTTGGCGTCGTTCAGGTTACCCTCCGCCGGGACATCCGCCGTTAACGGGAAGGCCGCCGCCGGGGTGATCGGTTGTGCCGCCGCCCACATCAACGGCAGACAGCCTGCTAGAATCACGATCAAACGCTTGATTGTTGACATAAGCACCCCTGGCACGCAAAATAGCTATTTACCCTAATTGCTAGTTACTACGATTCGATCATTTTCTGGGGTTTCATCCCCAACCCACCACTTTTTAAAGAATGGACAAAAATTTTCACTGCCAAAATCTGTTATTTTGGCATATGAGGGGTCAAGAGAGATAATATCCCCCTTGCGAGAATTTGAGGGCAACACCCTCAAGAACGAACTAGCAATCGAGGTCTACCTATATGATAAACCAAACCTATCTCAAATACATTATCCTTGTAAGCGTTAGCTTGTGGGTTTTTACAGGTATTAACGCCCAACCGCACCCCGATCCGTTACCGATCTTGTTGCGGAGTGTGCCAACAACGCCGGCCTTCGCGCCGATGCAAGCCAACATCATTTCGTTTGTCGATTACCGCGCCATCGAAGCGGCGGCGGATGTTGGCCCGGTGCAATCAGTGGCCGATTACCGCCATATGGACGCGGCCACCCGCGCCACCTGGCAGGCGGCCCTGTTGCGCGTGCAGGCTGGCCCGGCCTCGTTTGTTAACCTGGTTGAGACGCGCATCGAGCAGATGCCGGGGCTGTTGGGGTTCGGGTATTTTGATGTCGATGCTGCGTTAACTTACGGGGCCGATCCGTTCACGGGGACGTTGCTCTATAGTGCCGATGGCGATTTTTCCCCGGTACAGACAGCAGCAGCGTTGATGCGGCGCGAGTATAGGCCGCGCATGGTGGCGACGGGCGGCGCGTGGGGCCTGGGGGGGGATGGTATGACGGACGTTACCAATATGGCGATGGGTGATCCGTTTGGCGGTGATGTCGGGTTGGCGTCACGGGTGGCGGTGTTCGACTCGCATACGGTGATGAATGGCTTCATCTGGGATTTAGTGTTCATCGCTGCCGAGGCGCATCAGGGGGTCGGCCCGGCCTACGGCGATGATGCGCCCTACATCACGCTAACGGAGGCGCTGCGGTCGGATGATAGCGCCCTGTTGCAAGCTGTGATTGTTAGCCCGGCGGCTGGACGCCATCAAACCCCGCCGACGAACGCCGCCACACTCCCGGCCTACCAACTGGCAGCCATCGCGGACTATCAACGCGGTGATCGGCAGGTTCACCGGTGGGTGTTGTTGTACGATAACCCGTTGGCGGCGGCGCAGGCGGCGCAGGCGATGCCGGGGCTGTTAACGGAATTTGATCAGGGCTGGCTGGATACGCTCGGCTTCGAGATCGCCGCCCCGGTGCGGTATCGGGCCGATGAGGGCGGGCATGTGGTCGTGTTGGAGGTGAGCGCCCCGGCAGAGATCGGCAGCGACAGCCCGTATTCGCCGGGGGTGGTGTTCGGGTTTTGGGTGCGAGCGATTCAAAGCGGGGCGTTTTTCCCGTTTGCTGTTTCTCCGAATACGGATTAAGCTAAACAGTATATGAAATTCAAAGTACGTCAGGTTTGGCGGGCCTTCACCCCACCGCTTTTTCCAGAAAACGTAGGCAAAAAGCGTCCATTTTGTGAGACAAGATGAAGGTTTAGACGATTTTTTGTGAAAATATTCGATTTTCACATCAAGCGTATTATATGATCTTGCCGGAGAGAATCCGTTATGAGCGAACAAGACACCCAACACAATCGGAACGATGATCTGATCGGTAAGCAGATCGGGCAGTTTAAGGTCTTAGAGGAGATCGGGCGCGGTGGGATGGCGACCGTCTATCGTGCCACGCAGCAGTCTATTAACCGTGATGTGGCGCTGAAGGTCTTGCCGCGAACGTTCCTGCACGATCCGGGCTTTTTTGAGCGTTTCGAGCGTGAAGTGGAGGTTATCGCCCACCTGGAACACCCTCACATTGTGCCGATCTACGATTACGGCGAGTTGGACGGGATGCCGTATATTGCGATGCGGTTTTTATCCGGGGGGACGCTGCGCCGCCTGATCCGTGGCGGGACGACCCACCTACGCGACCTGGCCCGGCCTATCTCGCAGGTGGCACAAGCCCTGGACCACGCTCACCAAGAGGGGATTATCCACCGAGACTTAAAACCGGGAAATGTGTTGTTAGACAAGGGCAACAACGCCTATCTATCCGACTTTGGGATTGCACGGGTGCTTAACAGCGACCTGACCGGGAGCGCGATCATCGGCACGCCGTCTTATATGAGTCCCGAACAAGCCAACGGTGATCCGCTGGATGGGCGCTCGGATGTCTATTCGCTGGGGATCGTGGTGTTCGAGTTGATTACCGGGACTGAGCCGTTCCAGGCCAATACGCCTATTGCGATGTTGCTCAAACAGATTAACGAGCGCGTGCCCTCGCTGACGGCCTACCGCGATAATATCCCGGAGGCCGTTGATCGGGTGATTGCTAAAGCCACCGAAAAGAACCCTGCCGACCGTTACGGCTCACCGGGAGAGATGGCCGCCGCGTTTGAGGCGGCAGTACGCGGTTTACCGGAGGATGCCCAGCTGCCGGATCGTGTTAGTGATGATGATATGCCCACTACCGCCGCCATGCCCGCCTCAGACAATCAGCCGACTGTCACGCCGCCGCACATCCCCACGATTGGCACCAGGCCAAACACCCCGCCAGAAACGCAAGCCGCCACCCCACAGTTAGACGGATCCGCGACGAAATATGTAACCTCACAATCGTTTGAGGAAGCCCAAACCCAAAAGCGCCGGGTCCCTGTGTGGGGGTATATGGTGGCGCTGCTGGCGCTGGTCGGGGTCGTCGGGGCGGTGGTGATCAGCCTATCGCCGGGCGAAATTCCCGCCGCAGCCGCGGTGCCGCAGTACGCCGACGACATCCAGATCGTTGAGGGTGACGGGTTCGCGGTCGGCCTCCCGGCAGGGCTGCGAGCGACCGCCGACGACACCTGGGCCGACGGGGACGAAACGGTTCGTGTGCGGATACGGGCCGCTGAAACCGTCGATGCGGGGCGGGTGACCACTGCGGCCCAGGACTACGACGACCAGGCGGAGGGCGAGTTGATCGACCAGACCGACCCGATCAACGGTGTGATCCGTTACAGCTATCGCTTAGCCGATGGTCAGCTTGATGTGTACTTCGCGGCGGCGGGCGAACGGGTAATGATCGTGGAGTTGTTCGCGTCGGATAGCGTGGGCGATAGCTATAACCGGAATTTTGAGAACATTTTACATTCGGTGCGAGTGGCCCCAGGCGACGATGCGAGCAGCTAGGTCATCTTTCGTTATTTTGGCGTGACTGCTCAGGGGCATAGCAAGCTATGCCCCTAATGATTCGGCTTATTGGTCACCACAGAAGGTTAGCGGCAGCGCCCCGGTGGGGCGGCCTTCCAGGTTCACATCAATATTGAGTGTTTCGCGCTCACGGATAACACGCAGCGTAATTGTGTCTCCGGGAGAATTATTGGTAACAAGATAGGTCACGAGTTCGTCCATGCTGTTCACCGGCTGATCATCAACCGCCACGACAATATCGCCGCCTGTGCAAACTTCACGCCCACGGATAACAACCGTTTCGGTCCCGCCACGCAAGCCGGCCTTATCTGCTGGTGAGCTTGGCGTCACCGTGCTGAGCATCACCCCGGCTTGTACGGGTAGGGTAAGCGGTTCGGCTAGGCTGGCAACCCCGAAACCGTCTGCTGCGGAGAGTGCCGAAATGCCGATCCAGGCATAATCCACAATACCGTTTTCGATGAGTTCTGGCACGACACGTTCAACCGTGCTAGCCGGGACCGCAAAGCCGACGCCTTCAAATACGCCCGTTTCGGTACGGATGGCGGTATTCACGCCGACAACCTCGCCCCGTGAATTTAACAACGGGCCGCCACTATTGCCGGGGTTGATGTCGGCATCGACCTGGATGATCGATGGGTTCTGGAAGCCACCCGGTACGGTCGAGTCGATCAACTGGGCGGAGGGCAACTGGCGGCCTTTGGCGCTGATAATGCCGGAGGTCATGGAACTTGCCAGCCCAAACGGATTGCCGATCACAATCGCCCGGTCACCGACACGCACGCGGTCCGAATCGCCTAACGAGATCGGGTATAGACGGTCGGCGTTGACATCGACCTGGATCACCGCGATGTCGCTATAGGTGTCGTAGCCTACGATGTCGGCCTCGGCAACGTAGCCGTCATTAAACGTGACCCGAACTTCAACGGCATCTTTGACAACATGCGCGTTGGTGATGATGTGCCCGTTCATATCGTAGACAAACCCGGACCCGTTGCCGACATCGCGGAAGGCAAATTCGCGGTTTTCCCCGACGACCACCTCGATAAATACGACCGATGGCGCGAGCCGTTCGTACAGGTTAGCGAGCAGGGTATGTTCGGCGTCCGCCTCTGCGATAATCGCCTCGCTGACGGGGGTCGGTTGTTGTAGGCTGGCTCGCTCGTTGACATCGGCTATCAGGGTATCAAAGGGGGTGCTGGCAGCGGGGGCGGCGGCAGGTTGCGCGGAAATCCCGCCGCAAGCAGCCAGAGACACTGCCAATAGCAATATGAGTGCGCTTAACCATCGGGACATAGCAGATAAACTCCTGAGTTAATCGGGATTGTGTATGGCGGGGGTATTGGCCCACATGGGCCATTATAAACTAAAATGGCGCACGGTTGCCTAGGCCACTGGTGGGGAATTTAGTTTTGAAGCGAATCGCGCAGTTGTTGGACAAGGGCGCGTTGTTGGTCGGTTAGATGCTGCGGGACGGTGATCTGTATGCGGGCGTATAGGTTCCCGTATTGGCCTTTTTGCTTGAGCTTGGGCATCCCTTTACCACTCAAGCGCAATTTCACACCGGACTGTGTACCGGGGGCGATTTTCACTTTTACATCGCGTTCCATGGTCGGCACCCGTGCGGACCCGCCCAGCATGGCGGTAAAGGCGTCTACCTGAACGTCGGTGTAGAGGTCGTCGCCGTCGCGCTCGAACATTTTATCCGGCTCGATGTCAACAATCAGATAGAGGTCGCCATTTTTGCCGCCGCCCGGCCCTGGTTGGCCTTCGCCTGCCAACCGGACTTTCGTCCCATTGTTGGCCCCTGCCGGGATCGATACTTTGATGCGGCGTCCGTCTTTGGTGATATAGCGGGTGGTGCCTTCGTAGGCTTCACGTAGCGAGATGGTCACGTCGTGTTCGATGTCTTGCCCCTGGGATGCGCCAAACGGCCCGTAGTCAAAGCGGACGTTATCGCCGTTGGTGCGTTGCCCGCCCCGGCGTGTGTTGCCGAAGATGCTGCTAAAAATATCCTCAAAGGGGATGTCGTCAAAATCGACACGGGTTGCACCACCGGGCGACCCGCCAAACGGGTTGCCGTTGCCGCCGGGGTTCATGTTGCGGAAGTTGTGCCCGAACTGATCGTAGGCGCGGCGTTTCTCCGGGTGGCTTAGCACTTCATAGGCTTCACTCACCTCTTTGAAGCGGGCCTCGGCTTGTGGGTCGTTGGGGTTGGCGTCTGGGTGATGTTTCTTCGCTAATTTGCGAAAGGCTTGTTTCAGTTGTTTATCGTCAGCATTACGATTGACGCCGAGTACGTCATAGTAATCTTTTGGCATAGTCGTTCACCTCTAATGGCAACAATGCACATAATCGGACAGAATCATTACAGAGTATACCCCGAAAGCATTAGAAGCATGACAGAGCGTAGTAGGAAAGCGGCAAAATCAGCCGGGAAGCAGCCGGGCCAGCGTGACGGTATGCCGGATATGGTACATCGCAACGCTGGCGGCGACCGCCACATTCAACGACGATTTAACGCCGAACTGCGGCAGCGCCCATAGTTCGACGCCCAACGCGGTTAGCTCTGCTAGTGGCACGCCCTCAACTTCACTGCCGAAAACCAGCGCAAGCGGGGCGGCGAGTTGCGCGGCGGGCACGTCCCACAACGAGATAGCCCTCGGTGCGGGTTCCATCGCACACACGCGCACCCCGTTTGCTTGTAGCGCCCGCACACAGGCCGGCAACGTGGTGTGATGCGTTGTCCGCACGATCATTTCTGAGCCGAGCGCGGTTTTCTTAACTTTGGGATGATCGGCGCGGGGGGTCACGCCACAAGTGATCACCCGTTCGACCCACACGACATCCGCTGAGCGTAAGATCGACCCGACGTTGTACGCGGAGCGCAAGTTATTCAGCACAATTGTTAGCGGCAAACGCGGGACAGTTTTCACGGGGCGGGCTGGTAGAAGATGGGATCGTCGGTGGGTGTGCCGTAAAACGGACTTAACAGAGTTTGTTCGCGGGCGGTCACGTCAAAGATCGTGCTGGGTAGGTCGAAAGCGGTATTGGGTAGGGTTGGGATGTCGCAGCTGGGGTCGGTAATCGACAGGGCGAGCCGTTCGACCCAGCCAAACCCGCTGCGGAACTGCACCCGATACCAGCCGCCCGCCGCAACAACCCCCATCACCTGCACAGCGGCCCCGTCCGGGAACTGCCCAAGCTGTAAGTTACGGATGCCGGGGCCGATACGGGCATTGAGATTGCGCCCGGTCTCGGTTCGGATGTTCCCGGCACAGCCATTGACGCGCCCCACCACCGCCGCCGGGGAGACAGGCGCTTGCAGATCGTCGTAGATCGTGGTTTGGGTCGCATTGGCATAGAACGCCTCACTGTCCGTTAGCGTCAGGGTGCCGGTTGTGGCGGCTAAGGTGACTGCCCCGGTGTGTACCAGTACGGTATCGGCCCCTTGGCGCTGAGACACAAGCAGATGGGCCGGGGCGCTTGCCACTTGCACGCGGGTTTGCCGCCCGCTGATGATGTAGGTTTGGCTGGCATTGGGGTGGGCTGTCCGGTGGATCACATCGCCATCGACGACATTCGCCGCAAAGGTCGGCCCGGTGGCAGCGACGGTGATCACAAATTCGGTGTTGGGCAAGATCAGGATGGTGGCATCTATCGCGGGGAACGTGAGCAGAGCGCGTCCGTTTTCGTCGGTGCGCAGGCGGTCCCCTGTACCAGTGGGCATGGTCGCGCCGGGTTGTAGGGACTGCCATTGGTCGGTGTTCTCGCGTTGGAGTTCGACCTGAGCGTAGACGACATCTAGCACAAGTGGTAGGTCGGCGGGTTGGGCGTAGGCTGGGGTGATCATCGACAGTAGCAACAACCACCACCAGAACCGGATACTATTCATCGGTTATGCGCTCGCTTTCCTCGCCAAGGGGCAACTCGACATAGAAGGTGCTGCCGGCATCCAATTCACTTTCTACCCATATCTTACCATGATGCGCGTCGATAACGCTTTTGACCAGGCTCAGGCCGAGGCCCGTCCCTTGAATATTTTTGGTGGCA
>DAOTUA010000154.1:0-12840 GCA_034437355.1 Anaerolineae bacterium
GTAGGGGAGGGTCGCCGTGCCCTCCCGATACGCGCACCAACGGGAGTCCACAGAGGGACTCCCCTACAAGGGCTTATGGTAGACCAATGTCTCGGTATTTGGTTATGCAACTATTTTTTCAATCCACAATAGCGCCGGGGTGAGGGGCCGGCTGAGTCGTTAGGGGCAACGTTGGTAAACCGTCCATTCGGTGGCGAATCACCCCTGAGTTGTGTCATAAAAAGCGTATGTACGGCCTGGGGGAGCCGCCGTGCCCCTGTCGTTGCCGCCGAAACAATTCATTTGGTACACTAGGTTCTCAATCAAATAGACTTAAAAACGACGGGATACAACCACTCATGGCAAAAGATTACATTCTCGCATTAGACCAGGGCACAACTAGCTCTCGCGCAATTCTTTTTAACCACGCCGGGCAAATCGTCGGCCTAGCCCAACAAGAGTTCCAGCAGCATTACCCGCAGGCCGGTTGGGTCGAACATGACCCCAACGAAATCTGGGCCTCGCAGTTGAAAGTCGCGCAGGATGTGCTACGTAACCATAACATCACCGCCGCGCAGATCGCCGCGATTGGCGTTACCAACCAGCGCGAAACCACTATCGTCTGGGACCGCACTACCGGTCAGCCGATCAACAACGCGATTGTCTGGCAAGACCGCCGCACCGCTTCCACCGCCGACGCCCTCAAAGCCGAAGGGTTCGATACCACCATTGCCAACAAAACCGGGCTGGTCACGGATGCTTACTTTAGCGGGACCAAACTCGCCTGGATACTCGACCACGTAGACGGCGCTCGCGCCCGTGCCGAAAAGGGCGAATTGGCTTTCGGGACAGTCGATACCTGGCTCATCTGGAACCTGACAGGCGGCGCGTTACACATTACGGATATGTCCAATGCTTGCCGGACGATGCTTTTCGACATTCACAAAAAATGGTGGTCTACCACCATCACCGATAAACTCAATATCCCGCGTAGCCTGCTGCCGCAAGTTGTACCCTCTAGCATGGAATATGGCGACACCCTGCCGGACCTGTTCGGCGCTCCGATCCCGATTGCCGGAATTGCCGGCGATCAACAGGCAGCGTCTTTCGGGCAGGCCGCCTTTGATGTGGGCATGGCGAAAAACACCTACGGCACCGGCAGTTTCATGTTGCTAAACACCGGGGAACAGGCGGTTAAGTCGGCCAATCAACTGCTGACGACCATCGCCTGGAAATTGGGCGACACCGGGGCCGTGCAGTATTCACTAGAAGGCGCGATCTTCGTTACCGGGGCCGCCGTCCAATGGCTGCGCGATGAACTCGGCCTGATCGCCAACGCCCAAGAAACCGAAGCCATCGCCCGTAGCATCGACAGTAACGACGGCGTGTATCTGGTGCCGGCTTTTGCCGGGCTGGGTGCGCCCTACTGGGATAGTTACGCACGCGGGACCATCATTGGGTTAACACGCGGGACCGGCAAAGCGCATATCGTCCGCGCCACACTAGAGAGTATGGCCTATCAAACCCGTGACGTGGTCGAAGCAATGCTGGCGGATGGCGATCACCTGGACCTGAAAACACTACGGGTAGACGGCGGCGCGATCAACAACAACTTTCTGGCGCAGTTCCAGGCCGATATTCTCGGCGTTCCGGTCGAACGGCCCAAAATCACAGAGACAACCGCGCTCGGAGCGGCGTACTTGGCGGGGTTGGCGGTCGGGTTCTGGGAATCGCAAGCGGAAATCCGGGAGCAATGGCAGCTAGAGCGCACCTTTGAGCCGCAAATGTCTCAGGATGAGCGCGACACACTCTACGAACAATGGCAACGCGCCGTTGAGCGATCTAGAAGGTGGGCGCAGGAATAACCCGCGATGACAGCCCCCCTGACGATCTTATATACCGGCGGCCTACGCGGGAACCTCAACGGATTGCCGCGTTACGCGCCGCTGCTCCGAGCGCGGCGCACCCACGCCACCGGGCGCGTGCTACTACTCGATACGGGTGACGCCTGCGCCCCCACCTCGGAGCCGTGCGCCATCACCAACGGACGCGCCGCGCCCATCGTACTAGATGCGATGGGCTACCACGCCGCCAACGTCACCGGCTACCTGGATGATAAAGCCCGTACCCGGTTGCAACACAACTATCTGAATATCGCGCTTGTTAGCCCTGGTTATCCCTATATTGAACAGGGCATCGCCTATGCCGCCGTTCCACCAGAGGCCATCCCCCACCAGCTACACATTGCGCTGGATAACGTAAACGGTCAAGCCACCTTATCCGATAAGCCGACGCTCAACCGCATTTACACGCTGTGGCTGGCGTCGGTGCAGGCGTGGCAAGCCGGGGAAGCCGTCATCACTTGGGACGGCGACATCCCCACCATCGCCCGGTCTATCATCCACGACATCCCCCGCCAAACACGCCCGGATGCCACCATTGCCGGGACGGTCGATTTTGTCATGGATGAAGTGCGCTACCTCAAGCGCATACATCGGCGCGAGTAACGCCCGCCCTAGAAACTAGGCCGGGACGGGTCCGGGAAGGCGTTACCAAACCCACCGGGCGAAACCGTCGGCTGGATGGGCGCGGGCGGCGGCGGCACGTCGTTATCCACGGGTAGGCTGTTGACGTTAGCGCGGGTATCCAGCGCGACCAGCGCCACCCAGCCCAGTTCGTTACCATTCTCATCGGTGACTTTAACCCACGGGCTATACGGGCTACGCGCCAACAGGTTCACCTGTGCCCCGTTGGGCAATACCGACAACACCGGGAACTGCGTACTGGGGTTGGCACGGACGTTCAACCCGGCGGGCGCACGCACCCGCGCCACCGTCGTTAACTCCCCGAAGCGTTGCGGCGGGGCGGGTGTCGCCTGATAGACGGCGGTCACTTCCCCTAAGCGTTGGTTGAGCAGCTCCGCGAACATCCAGCCGCTAATGCCGTTGCTCAAACTGACATGCAACCAGTCTCCGGCCTCATTTTGGCCCAACACCGCCAGCAGTTCCCCGGCGGGAACCCGCCCGATCAACTGCCCATCTAATGCCGGGGACGCCCGCAAATTCACCTGTGCTTCGGTTGTCACGTAGCCCGGCTGCGGCACCCACACCGGCTGATCTAATAACCCGGTCGGCAGGTATTCGACAAGTTCGGGGGCTAGCGGGGCCGTCTCTTGCACGAGCGAGGCCGGCTGCGTGAAATCTCCGACCGGGTAGGCCACCGTGATCTGCTGCCCGGTCCAGATCGGCAACTCCCGGCCCTGGACGGTTGCGTTATTCCGCCCGGAGAGCGAAACGAAAACGGTATTGGTCCCGATGGTACGGATGGCAATCGCCCCGGCAATATCGAGCGATACGCCGTTAACAACCATCCGTGCGCGGATGTTCGGCTGAGATTCCAGGATAAAGGTATTGTGGGGCGTCGTCCGGCAGTCGGGGCGATCCACACCCGTTTGAACCACCATCGAAGTCCAGGGCGCGAAATCCTCCGGCGATACGTCGAACAGCACCGCCTCGCCCACAATCAGCCCGGTCACGTAGTGCGGGTCGCCCCAACGGAACCACATCACGCCACCGCCGACAACTTCCGTAATAATCGGCAACGTCTGGACCGCATCAACCAGGTCGATCTCGACCAAGGCCCCCACCGAGGCCAGCGCGTTGGCCACCTGCCCGGATGGGCGCGCTTGCGGGGCGCTGCCGCCATTACAGATGGCCCCAGTCGGCCCGGTGGCGCAAGCATCACTTGCTAGCGCCCATAAGCCCTCTAGCGTGGCCTCACATGCCGTTGGTTGCGGGGTGGGTGTGGTATCCTGGGCGGTGACCAGGGCCGCCCCAGTTATAAGCAACGCAAGTATCCCAATGAAAATGACCGGGTTCGTAAGATAGACGGTTGGCATAAGCTCCCTATGTGAAGTGCGACCTGCGATTTTGTGGTTTGATTGATAAACTGAATATAGCGATTTTCCCGCAAGCAAACAAGGTGAACACATTGAACGCGATACCCCCGGATGCAAACCCCCCGCTGCGGTTGTTAATGAGTACACAGCGTATTTTCGGCAAACCCCAACCGGACTGGCTGGTCAAAGCCCCAGGGCGCGATATGTGGGTGGCGGCAGTGGTGGATAACGGTCATGAGTACACGGTTGAGGCCGACGACCTTAACGCGAGTGTGCGCTTTAGCCATCGCAGCGCCAAAACTCGCCAGACCGTCCTCAAACGCCCGTTACCGGGTTGGTCACGCTACCCGGCGGGGGTGGTCGCCACGTTGGGCGATAGCGGCTTGTCGATACCGGGCTTCCATGCGGTGGTGTTGGGGGATGAACCATCCGGGCCGCGCTACGACTTCGGTATGGGGATGGTATTTGCCGCCTTTTGCCACGAGATCAGCGTGACGGCTTATACATCCGACAGCCTGTTTGAGATGGTCGAAGCCGTCCGGCGGGAGTTTGTCGGCGGTTAGTCGTCCGTAGCTACCCCCCGATCTTCACGCCCGCGCCCCTCGCCACTGTCGCCTAACAGATCGCATAGCGGTTGCACGTTATAGCGTTCGCGTTGGGCGCAGGTGAGTTCCGGCAGATAGCGGTTATCCCGCGCCCACGCCATCAGCCCCTCCGTCGATAGCGCAATCCGCCAGGTCATCGCCGTGTTATCCTCCGCTACAGAAACCGCGCGGGTGCCGTCCGGGTGGAACTCGACATCCAACACCCAATTGATATGGTTATCAAACCGCTGGATTTCGTCGCCGGTGGCTACTTCCCATAGCCGGACGCTGGTATCACTCGCACCGGAAATAATGTACTTGTCATCCGGGCTGAAGTCGCCGCCATACACAAACCCCTCATGGCCCACCAGCACCCGATAGATTTCTTCGCCTTCCGGGGCTTCCAGGTCCCAGACGATCAGGTCGTTATCCGCCCCGGAGACGACAAAGCGCCCATCGCTGCTAAAGTTGACCGTACTCACCCAACCCGTATGGCCCGCCAACGTGCGGATTTCCTCCCCGGTGCGGATATTCCACACACGCACCAGGCTATCGGTGCCACTCGTAGCGACCAGTTGCCCATCGGCGCTGATCTTCGCCCGTAGCACGCGCCCATCGTGGGCTGGGTCGATGGTGCGGATCACCTCGCGGTTGGTCAGGTTCCATAGCCGGACGCTGCCGTCACTCCCCGCCGAGAGCAGAATATCCCCCTGTGGCCCGAAGTCAATATCGTTCACCGCCCCCTCGTGCCCGGTCAGTGTCTCCAGTTCGGTCACGTTGGGGAAGTCGGATAGGCCCCATAAGCGTATCGTCCCATCCCAAGACCCAGACGCCAGCAAATCGCCCTCCGGGTGAAAAGCGACCCCTGGCACGGTGTCCTGGTGGCCTTCTAGCCGGGCGAGTTCTTGCCCGGTCTCGGCATCCCACACCCGCACAGAATTATCGCCCTCCGCCGTGTTCAAATCCCCCGATCCGGTCGCGATCAGGCTGCCGTCGGGGTTGTAGGCCACGCCCCACAACCAATCGGTATGGCCGCGCAACGTATGAACCCGCGCCAGCGTCTCCAGGCTGTAATACAGGGCGCGTCCGTCATCTGGTGGGCCAGAAGTGCGCCCGGCAGTGGCTAAGGCCGAACGACCATCCGGGGTGTAGCGGACGGTTAGCAGGCGGTCGTTATGGGTGTCGAAGCGTTGCAACTGCGCCCCGCTGGTTAAGTCCCACTCCCGCAGCGTGCGGTCCCACCCACCAGAAAGCAAGCGCGATCCGTCCGGGCTGATGTCGATGGTCGTGATCACATCGGTATGCCCGTATAAGCGCCGCAGCACCTCACCGGATGCCACCTCAACCACGCGGATCGTCCCGCCGAACTCGTTTGTATCGTAAGACGCCACCGCGATCTGTTGGCCGTCGTCGCTGATCGCACTCGCCCGGAACCACCCGGTCCCGGCCTCGGCAAAGTCCAAGATCATCTCGCCCGTTTCGACATCGAACACGCGCACCCGGCGGTTTGGTTGGTCGCTATTATCCGGGTGATCGCCGGTGCTGGTCACGATGCGGTCGGCATTAGCGGCCCAATCGACCGCGAACACCTGCCCGACGTGCCCGTCGTAAGCCCGTAGTTGCTCCCCGGTATTGGCATCCCACAGATAAACGGCGGCATCGGCCCCCGCCGACACCACCCGACCGCCGGACGGGTCGTAAGCAAGCGCGGCGATACCGGCCTCATGCGCCTCGATCTGCTGCTGCGCCTGCCCGGTTGCGGCGTCCCATATGGTGAGCATCCCGTTTGCATCCCCGGTAACGATGGTCGAACCATCGGGCGAGATCGCGACCGCTAGCACCGCGCTAGCGGGTCCCTCATCATTGCTGCCAGTGGCCTCAAGATCAAGTTGTATGTCCTTGGTGGTCGTATCGAACAGCAGCAGCCGCCCGTCGGAGGTACCGACCGCTAACCGGTCGGTTTGCGTTGCGAAAGCCACATCGACAAACGACGCTTGCTCAAATGACGGGTTCAACTGGGCCACAGCCGATGGCGCATAAGCCGCCGATGCTAGCGCCCGCTGAACCGATGTGATCTCCGGGCGATTGGCGGCAGCTTCTAGCGCCAGGTTTAGCGCCAGGGTCGGGCGGAAGTTATCGACCAGCGTCAGCGCGTTGGCAGCCTGCGCGACGGCGGCGGCCCGTTGTTCGTTCTCTAGCGCGATGACGGCGGCGGCTTCCGATTCGCTCTGGGCGGCAACCGCGCTCCGTTGCGCCTGGAACGCGACCAGCGCCAGCAGCACCGCTAGCACCGCCGCGACGCTCATCACACCGACGAGCCACTGCAAGCGTTGGCGGGCGGCTTCCTCTAATGCCTGCTCGCGTGCGATGCGCTCTTTTTCCTCGCGTTCGCGCTCCTGCCGGGTTTGCAGGCTGGCCTCCAGGTAGGCCGCTTCCGTTTCGTTGACGGCAACGTTATTCGACTCGCGCAGCGCGGCAAACTGATCGAGCAGGCTACCGCGTGCCAGGTAGCTGGCGTCACGCTCTGCCGCTAGCCATTCCTGCGTCGCCTGGAACAGCCGGCGCTGTGTGCGCAGGTCCTCGCGGGCGTAGTCCAGCCAATCGCCGTAGCGCCGCCACTCTCGGATCAGGGCTTCGTGGGCGACTTCAATGGTCGGCTCGCGCGTTTGCGGGTCGTTATCAAACATCAGCAGGCGCTGTTCCCCGAAAACGCCAATAACACGTTCCATCACCTGCGGGGCATCTAACGATTGCAGCTCGCTGCGCAGCACGCGCCGCCGCGTGTCCTCGGTTCCCTCCCCCAACGTGACCAGCCGCAGAAAGAGTTGTTCGGCGGCGTTTTGCTCGGCATGGTTCAGGCCGCCGTAGAGCGTTTCGGCACGTTGGGCGAGTGCGCCCATGGCCCGACCGATCTCATTGTAAGCCGCCAGCGTGAGCTTGTCGCCCTCGCGCTGCTCGAATAGCTGTGTGAGCGCGTACTGCATCAACGGCAGCGCCCCCGGTTGATTACGCACATCCCCCACAATAGCGGAGGCCAGCCCGGTTTCTAGCGAAATCCCAACCTGTTTCGCCGGTTCGACAATGGCCCGTTCGAGTTGCTGCGGGCTGAGGGGCAAGACGACCTCGGTATATTGGCGTACCAACTCCCCAAAAGCGTGATAGCTCAGCGGGCGGTCGTAGAAATCCGCCCGCAGCGTTAAGATCAGCCGTAGGCGGTTGCGCGGCTCGGTGACGGTCGTCATCAGGCTGTTAAGAAAGTGCTGGCGCTCGCGCTCATTTTCCGTGAGCGTAAACACTTCCTCAAACTGGTCGATGAACAGCACCAACTGGCTACCATCATCTGGTAGCACACGCTTGATAGCCCGCACCAGGCCGCGCTCGTCGTCCTGTAGTTGGCTCAGCAGGCTCGGCGGTGGGTTGATCGCCACACGCAACAGCGCGGCTTCCATTTCTTCCATCGGGTGCGCACCAGGGACCATATCGGCATAAAACCAACTGGCCGACCCCGGCAACGCCCCCCGGCGTAAAGCTGGCAGCAACCCGGCTTTCACCACGCTCGACTTACCGGACCCACTCGGCCCGACCAACACCAACAAATGATCGCCGTCGTCGTCGCTCCCCTCAGCCGATAACCGGTTGAGTAAGGTCTCCGTCAAATCGCTACGCCCGTAAAATTGATTTGCGTCGGCTTCCTCGAAGGCGTTCAGGCCCTTGTACGGGTTGGGGATGTTGGTTGGGTCCACGTTGCCGATGAGCATACTCGCCTCGGCACTCGTCAACCGTTGGACAGCCGACGTACTCGCCGTCGGCGAGCGTAACGCCCGATTGAACGCAATTGCCAACTCCATCACACTCTCAAAGCGCGATTGCGGGTCTTTAGCGGTCGCACGTTGCAAGACTTCTTCTATAGCGTCAGAGACATCCTCGCGGGTGGCGTGGAGGGGGGGTAAGGGGTCTTGCATCTGGTGGACTAACATCGCGGTGGGGGTTTTGCCGGGGAAGGGGTGTTCGCCGGTCAGGGCAAAGTGTAGCAAAATTCCAAGCGCGTACACGTCGGATAACGGGGTGATCGACTCGCCGGTGATCTGCTCTGGCGATAAATACGCCGGCGAGCCAATGATAGTCCCGGTTTGCGTCAGGTTGACATCGGTCCCAATGTCCTTCGCAATACCGAAGTCGGAGAGGTAGTAGTTGCCCGCCTCATCGAGAAGGATGTTGTCCGGTTTGAGGTCGCGGTGGATAACGCCGTTTGCGTGTGCGACCGCCAGCGCCGCCGCTATCTGGCTCAGCATTACCCCGGCCCGATCTAGCGTTAGCGGTCCATGACGCGCAATCTGTTTGGTCAGGTTGCCGCCACGTAGATAACGCATCACCAGATAAGCCCCTTTAGGATCGCGCCAATAGTCGTGTAGTGGCACAATATACGGGTGTTCTAGGCGGGCGACCAACTGCGCTTCAGTTTCAAAACGGCGGATAAACATCGGAGTGTTAGCAAATTCAGGCAAGATCACCTTCACCGCCACTTCCCGGCCTACCGATACCTGCTTGGCCCGGTACACCGCCCCGAACCCCCCCGTTCCGATTAGCTCCAGCAGTTCATACCCTTTAACACTTGTTCCTAGCAGATGTTCCATAATCCGTTTCGCTCTACTCTCTCAAGGATATTCCGCGACAACATCCCGCAACCTGGGATATAACTTCTAAAGTTGCAACATTGTATCACATAACATTCTAATCTGTTACTGCTACCCGCATCATGGGTACGGCTATTGCAAAGTCGAGTTTTCCCCCTGCAAAGGGTTTGCACCCTTTTTTCAAAAAGTGACGGGTTTGGGCAGCGCCCAATAGTCAGCCATGTCACCTTGCAAAAGCCCTAGCATCATGGGTAGGGCAATCGCCTTAAAATTTTCTGGTGTCATTTATTGGGATTGCATCCCAAACCCTGCCAAGCTTTTGAAAAAGCTTGACCAAAACTTTACATTTTTGGCGCAAAGCGCCAAAAAGCGCCGGTCAAGGATTGTTAAATCCTTGTGGGGGTGTGGGGGCAAAGCCCCCGCTATGCTTTTTAACAATACAAAATGCTTTTCTTACGTCGATTCAGATTTGAAGCGATTGCCCTGACCCGCTGGAGGTTGCCTTTGTTGCTTGCCCGAAATTGAGGTTACAATAGAGGGGATTTTTGTTTTCAGGTGGACATATGACCGAATTTACAGTCGATTTTGCAGGTAAGGCCGCCATCGTGACGGGCGGCGGGAACGGCATTGGGCGGGCGGTGGCGCTGGGGTTGGGGGCTGCCGGCGCGAAGGTGTGCGTGAATGATATTAATATGGATACGCCCGATCAGGTGGCAGCGGAGATCGTCGCGGCGGGGGGGGAGGCGTTCGGGTGGCAGGCGGATGTTGCCAACCGGTTCCAGGTGGGGTCGTTGATCGAAGAAGCCCGCGAGCGTTACGGGCAAATTGATATACTGGTTAATGCGGCGGGGGTTCTCAAACGTGGGCCGCTGGCGAAGCTGGATGAGTGGGATTGGCGGCGGGTGATGGATGTGAACATCAACGGGACGTTTTTCATGTCGCAGTTGTTGGGCCGGGTGATGGCGGATGAGGGCGGCGGGGTGATCGTCAATATCGCGGCGAACGCGGCCCACCCTGGCCCGACCGAACAGGCGGTGAGCTACGTCACATCGAAAGCCGGGGTGATCGGCCTGACGCGCCAGGCCGCCCGCGAGCTGGCCCCGTCTAATATCCGCGTGAATGCCGTGTGCCCAGGGGCCGTCATCACCCCAGATACCCCGGACCCGGACCTAACTCGTGTGGCGTTGGGCCGGGCCGGTACGCCGGAAGATGTGGCGGCGGTGGTGTTGTTTTTGTGTTCGGGGGCGGCGCGGTTTATCACCGGGCAGGCGCTTAATGTGGATGGCGGCGAACACATGCTATAGCTTATGCGAGCAGTGATCAGCCGTATGACGTAACTACTCAGGCAGACATTAGGATATGGTGGGGTTTCACCCCACACCCCACCACTTTTCCAGAAAAAGTAGACAAAAAGCGTGCATTTTGTCATCCAAGATAAAGGTTTAGAAGATTTTCACAGCTAAAGTTTTGGTCAATCTTTTGCAAAAGCTTGTGGGGGTTCGGGGGTGAAGCCCCTGAGCAGTTACCGTATGACAGCAATTTTTTTGGTGAAAGAAGGGGAAAGAATATGATTATCAGACGTGTAGTGTCTTGTGTAGGGCTGATGGCGCTTTTGATTACGGCGGCTTGTGGCGGTGGCAATGCGCCGGAAGTTGTGCCAACGGTTGAGGTCAACCGTTCACCGGATGCCAACCAGATTCCGTATATCGGCAGTGGCGAAACGGCCCAGGGCACACTCGGTGGCAACATTACCGCCCAGCTTTACGCCTTCAATGCGACCGCCGAAAATGTCGTCGTGATCAATATGACCCAGGCGGAGGGGACCACGTTAAACCCGTATCTGGTTGTGTTGGGCAACGCCGGGCAGGTTGTGGGGGCGGATGATAATAGCGGGCCGGTGCCAAACTCCGCCCAGATGGAGGTGACGATCCCGGCGAATGGCACTTATTTTGTGATCGCCAGTAGCGCGGAGACAATCGACGGTATCCAAGCGGAGACGATAGACGGCGAACAGCCTTACACGCTGGCGATCAATGGGCACACTCCCCCATCCGAGCAAGGCACCCGGATTTTGTATTACCGGGGCGACCTAACCTACGATACGCCCCCGCCAGAGCGTGGTTATAGTTCGCCGGTAGAGCCGGTTTATTTCTACGGGTTCCAGGGGCAAGCCGGGGATAACATCACCGCGATCATGCGGTCATCGAATATTGACGGAATGCTGTCTTTGTTCGACCCTAACGGCAACCGGATCGCGGTCAACGATGACGCCGCTACCGCGCCGGTCAGCAATATCACGGACCCGGCGCTGGAAAACATCACTTTACCGGAAACCGGCACTTATCTCTTGATGGCGAGTAACGTCTTGTTTCATCAACTGCCGGAGGACTACCCAGGCGCGTTTTTCGATATTATTGTGAATCGCAATTAACTTGTTGGGTCGTCTGCGGAGGTATCGGTATCGGGCGGGGGGGTGCCGCGTGCGGTCGGGTAGAAGGCGAACACCAGCGCGTAGGTCTGCTCGTTGGTATTGGCAGGGTCCGCTTTCGCCTGTTGGAATTCCTCAATCAGCCCGGAGAGGCGCTGGTGGAAGGCTTTCGCTTGTTGGGCTGTGAAGCGGGTGGTAGTCCGTGAGATGCGCAGGCTGCGGGGGTTGTCGGCTTCGGTGAGGTCGATCAGGCCGGAGGCGGTATTCTGTTTGATGTCCTGGCGGGCGTCGGTCAGGATGGCATCGACGATCAGCGCGACGCCTTCGTCGCGTTCTTGTTGGGGGCGCTGTGGGGTGAGCAAGCCTTTCATCACGCGAATGTTGCGGGCGCTGGCCTGGTAGGATTTTTCGACAATCCCGGAAACAACACGGGTCCGGGCGATGCTGATCAGCCCGTGCTTTTCGAGTAGGTTCATATGGTAGTACAGTTTGGAAGGCGGTATGGAGAGTTTATTGGCGATTTGTTTGACCGTGTGAGCGTGATCGAAGATAAGTTCGATCACCTCCAGGCGGAGGGGGTCGGCAACGACTTTGAGCGTATCCAGGTCTTGGATGACAAATTCTTCGCTCTGGGTAAATTCCTCGGATGTTTGATCCGGCATTTCGTTGTTTGTCATAAACTATCTATCGCTTAGCAAGGTAGGTTTGGCTTGCATTATAACGTGGCGGGAGGGGGTAACGAAAGAGGCACGCGACTTTAGCCGTGCCTCTTTACGTTGTTATATCGAATGGGGGCGTTAGTTTTTCTCGCCGGTATCTAGCCGATTGTGGTTCTGGTCGGTGAAGCGCCGTAGCCAGTGTGGGCGGTTCCGTTTGTTTTCGCGTAGGATAGCCTGCGCTTCGCGCTCGTTTTCTGCCTGACGAAGTAGGTCTTTGACGCGGCTTTGGCTGAGGTAATAGTAAATGTCGTTCATGGTCCGGTATCTGTTCCTTTGTGTTTGTCGAACCTTTTTTATCGTTTAACTTTATTCAAACGACACTTTTAGTATACGTCACGCGCAGCAATAGTCAACAAATATTTTGAACATTTAAAAGTTTTTAACAGGTTTCTAGCAAGTATATAACACGCTCGTAAATGATCAGGCACTTCGCCCCCAAACCCCCTGAGCAGTTACCGTAGAACGTATAATACGTCTGATGTGAAATAGTAGATTTTTGCTTATCTTTATGCTTTTCTCTTCTTTCTTTCCAGAAAGAAAGAAGCAAAGAAAGCGATGAGGAGGTATTTTCAATGAAAATGGACGCTTTTTGTCCACT
>DAOTUA010000155.1:0-10555 GCA_034437355.1 Anaerolineae bacterium
CTTCAAATCTGAATTGACGTAAAAAAAGCATTTTGTATTGTTAAAAAGTATAGTGGGGGCTTTGCCCCCACACCCCCACAAGGATTTAGCAATCCTTGACCGGCGCTTTTTGGCGCAAAGCGCCAAAAAGGTAAAGTTTTGGTCAAGCTTTTTCAAAAGCTTGGCAGGGTTTGGGATGCAATCCCAATAAATGACACCAGAAAATTTTAAGGCGATTGCCCTGGTAAAGGGGGGTCAACCCCTTTTGGGAGTTTGAGGGTGAAACCCTCAAACTGTTGTAGTACACTTCTTTTACATGAGCTTCGAGAAAAAGTGGACCAAAAGCGTCCATTTTGATTGAAAATAGCCCCTTCATCGCTTTCTTCCCTTCTTGGCCTTCTGGAAAGAAAGAAGGGAAAAGGATAAAGATAAGCAGAAATCCGCTATTTCACATCAGCTATTCATGACGGTTTCGCCACCACAAAGGAATGAAATTGACATACTCCCCACAGGTAAAGCAGGGGGATTCTTGACCTCAAGCAAGGTTGCCCGGTTATGCCGAAGCGTTTCCAGGTCTTACAACCTCTAAGTCGTGGGTTGATGCCCCAACCCGCTTTTGATGACAATATATTGTATGATGATGACCGGATTTTCATATCTCATGCCATCATAATTTGGTTGTATCACATCTGTGGCGGCATGGCACGTTTGAATTGACGCGCCGCCAGATTCAAAAGCAGCCATACACACCACCCGCACCTACATCCCCATAGATAAATTTAGGGGTTTTGATGCGAAATTTGATAAGTTATGGTATTGTGGCTGCCTAGCTTCTATTTTCAGAGGAGAGTGGTTACTTTTTTGTGCAGATCATACCAACAGCATGATGTCGATCATGTAAATTTCGCACAAAATTTGCTTTACGCCCTTCACAAGCTGGTGTATAGTCGGATATGAAAAATAATTTTGTTCAAAGCACGCTGGGGTATCCGGCAAAAGGAGCTTTTACATGGTCGCATCGCTCAGGCATAGCGCCATGCAGCAACAGGCAGACGAAGCCTACCGTACCGCCCTGAATCAATATGATTACGCCGTTCAGTTTTTAGATTTAGATGACGGCATCAAAGCGTTTTTAAGGTATCCGCGCCGTGAGTTTAGTGTCAACTTCCCCGTTCGGCGCGATGATGGTCATATCGAGATGTTCACCGGGTATCGCGTTCATCACAGTACCGTTCTTGGCCCGTCTAAGGGTGGGATTCGGTATTCGATGGGGGTAACGTTGGATGAGGTCCGCGCTCTGGCAATGTGGATGAGTTGGAAGTGTGCGCTGGTGAATATTCCGTATGGGGGGGCTAAGGGTGGCGTCGTGGTAGACCCGCGCACGTTATCCGACCGCGAGCTAGAGAACTTGACCCGTCGTTACGCGGCAGAGTTGATCCCGATTATCAGCCCACATGCGGACATCCCCGCGCCAGATATGGGCACCAACGGGCAGGTTATGGCATGGTTTATGGATACGTACAGCATGACGATGGGGTATTCCGTGCCGGAGATTGTCACTGGCAAGCCGATCAACATTGGGGGTAGCGAAGGCCGCACCGAAGCAACCGGGCGGGGTGTCATTATTGCGATGGTCGAGGCCATGAAATCGCAGGGGTGGATGAATCGTCACGATGCGCAGATCGTTATCCAGGGGTTCGGCAATGTCGGGTCTCATGCGGCCCGCTACGCTAGCGAGCTTGGTTACCGGGTGACGGCGGTTAGCGATGTGAACGGCGGCGTTCATAACAAACATGGTTTAGACATCGAGGCGCTTGTGGTGCATCAACAGCGTACTGGCAGCGTGGTCGATTTCGCCGAGGCGGAAAACATCGACAACAAAGAGCTTTTGCGCTTACCGTGTGATGTGCTGATCCCGGCGGCGCTAGAAGGGCAGATCACCGAACATAATGCGGACCAAATACGGGCGGCGATGATTGTTGAGGCCGCCAACGGCCCGACGACCCCGGAGGCGGATCGCATCCTGCAAGAGCGTGGGGTGTTCTTGGTGCCGGATATTCTCGCCAATGCCGGCGGGGTGATCGTCTCGTATTTTGAGTGGGTACAAGACTTACAAGCATTTTCTTGGGATAAAGAAGAGGTGTTCCGGCAGTTAGAGCGCATCATGCAACGCGCTTATGATAACGCCATCAACCACGTCGAAGATTATCAGGTCGATATGCGTACCGCCGCGCAAATTGCGGCTATCAACCGTGTGGCAGGGGCACTGAAAACACGTGGGTTCTACCCCTAACCCCGGGGTCACTCATCAACTTTTCACACGGCATGGGCACCCAAAATGGGTAGCTCATGTTGTGTTTTACAGCCAAAGACGTTACAAATAAGGATCAATTATCGTAAACGAATCTAAAGTCAAACCCATGGGATTTCTAGAAAAAATACTTGGCCCAAAGCGATCTGACATAGCGGATGAAAACGCCCCAATGAGCCAGATGCGTGCGGCCATGGATACCGCCCGTTATGCACGCCGGGCGGAGTTTTACGAAAAAGCCTACAACGCGCTAGAACAGGCGATGCAAATTGCAGATCAACAAAAGGATACGCACTCCACAACCGTGATCACACTGCATCAAGCGGATGTGTTGATCGACCAGGGGCATTATGATGAGGCCGAACAACTGCTGCAAACCGTCCAGCAGGCTGCCGAATCGGTCAATCAACGCGGGTTTATCGCCTATGCGCTGGTATCGATGGGTAATCTATACGTTGGGCGTGGTGAGTGGGCCCAAGCGCAGCAAGCCTACGAAGAGGCCCGTAAGGTTGCCGCTAAAGTGGAAGCAGAAGGGCCGGAAGGCCGCGCGATAGGGCATCTGGCGGATGTTTACTTGCACGATAATAACGCCAGTTTTGCGATTCATTTGCTAGAGGAGAGCTTGCCCAAGCTAAACGCGGCGGGCGACCTGGAAATGAGCAGCTACTTTGTGGGTCGGTTGGGCGAAGCGATGATGATGACCGGGCAACAAGCGGAGGGCCGGCAAATGCTGGATCGGGCGCTGCGGCTAGGCGAGCAGATGCGCGACCAGCGTATGATCCGGCGTTGGACGCTGGCTATCGGAGATACGGCCTATGATAGCGATCAGGTCGATGAAGCGTATATGTTCTACAGACGGGCGCTAGACTTACTCGGTAAGGATACCGCAACCCGCCAGCACGCCCAAACCTATACCCGACTGAGCCGTATCAGCTTGCAGTTGGGGGAAAAAGAAGCCGCGTTAGAATTTGCCGAAAAGGGGGTCGGGAGTGCGCAGGCCATCAATAGCCCGGACTTGTTGGCGGCAGCTCAGGGGGCATTGGGGATGGCGTTGCGAGCGTTGGGCCGCAACTCGGAAGCGATCCCGCACCTGGAGGCCGCCGTTGAAACTGCTTCGGATACGGTAGATGCGCTCCATATTCAGTCGTTGCGCCACCTGGCAACCGTCCAGGCCGACGCAGGCCAACCCGATATCGCTTACCAGACGTATGATCGAGCGCGGCAACTTGCACAAGAGGCGGGATTATCCGAACCGTTGGCGAATGTTTATCAGGACTTAGGCTTACATCACGCTAACCGCCAGCAATACCGAGAGGCTATCGAAATATGGTCCAAGGCCCTTAGCATCTACGAAGAGGCTTACAACGCCAACCGGATTGCCCGTGTGTTGTGCGACCTTGCCAATGTCCGGCGGCAACTTGGGCAGACCAAACGCGCCCTGACCGATTACGAAAACGCGCTGGTGGCTTTGAACCATGTCGATGACATGACGACGCGCGGGTTGATCCTAGCGAACGCCGCCAACGCCTACACCGACCAGGGCGACACCGAATCCGCCAAGGCGTTTTTCCAGGATGCTATCGACATCGCCCGGCAATTTGGGGATGCCCCCGCCGAGAGTACCCGGCTCGGCAATTATGGCTGGTTTTTAATTGGGACGGGCGACCCCCGCCAAGCGATAGAGAAACTCACAGCAGCGCGTGAGATCAGCGCGGATAACGGCATGACGCTGCATTTAGCTATCCAGACGGATAACCTGGGGTTGGCTTACGACGCGCTAAGCCAGTATAAAACGGCGCTGGGGCATCATGAGGAGGCGCTGACCACCCTACAAACGTTAGACCCCACCCCGGCACGCTGGGAAGCGTTGATCCTCGCCAACACGTCCCGCACACAGATCGCGCTTGGCTTGACGCAACCGGCCACCGAACAAGCGCAGCAGGCGCTACAACTGGCACGCGAGAGCAACGACTATGAGGTCCTCGTCATCGCACAAATGGCAAACGGGCGGGCGCAATTGCGGCTTGGCCAACCCACCGAAGCGGAGGCACACATCAAGGAGGCGCTAGCTATCGCCCAACGTGCCAGCTTACGGCGGCTACTGGCGGAAGCCTATCACTTATACAGCGAGCAACAGGCCGCCGCCGGGAACAACGACCAGGCCGAGGCCTATTGGGACCAGGCGAAACAGTTATATCGGATGGTAGGGGCACCGCAAGCCCGGCAAAATCCGTTCTGGCTGAATCAACAGAACGACGATACTGACGGTAGTGAGACGCAATAATGGCTCGTTACTGGTTTATATCGGCACCGTTGATTAGCCATCTGGATTGGGGCGGGTTCCTCAAAACGGGGCTGGCCCTCAAACAGATGGGGCATGATGTCATGTGGGTTAGCGACGAGCCGGTGCGCATACCAGTAACGAGCAGCGGGTTAGGCTTCGCCGCTATCGAAGAAACCGGATGGCTATGGCCGCCGCCACCGCAGCCGGATGTCACGAAGATGGCACCGGATGAGGCGGTTATGCTACGGTACGTGCGAGCTTTAGATACATGGATGAGTGAAGACTTAGTACGGCAGGCAACCCAGGCGTTGATCGACCTGGCAGCCAAACAGGGAACGCCAGATGCTATCGTGACCGATCCATTTCTGACGGCAGCGGCGCTCGCAGCGGAGAAGCTGGCGGTGCCGTTGGCGGTGGCCGGGTGGCCGGCCCGTGCGGATATGTCGGCGGAACACCTTTTCCCGGTTCAGCAACGGCTAAGCGAGGAGAGCATCGCCCGGCTGGGCCGGTTGTACGATCATTTTGGTTTAACTGGGCGGAACTTCTCGAAGGGGTCTACACCGTCGGTTGTTAGCCCACATCTGCATATCACGTATTTCACCGAACGTTGGTATGGGGCCGACGCGCCCTTCTTGCTCGGCCAGAACGTACACGTCGGCGGGGTTGCGCCGCAAACCGAGCAACCGATCCCGGATTGGCTCCAGAAAATACCGTCGCATCGTCCGCTGGCATTGATCACGCTTGGCAGCACGTTTACGGGGGACCTGGGGTTCTTTAGCTGGTCTGCCCATGCAGCGCGGGCGGTGGGGTTGGTCCCGGTGGTGGTGATCGGCACGAACCCGATTGATCCGCAAGACAAAGCCGAGTTAATCGACAACTTGCCACCGGGGACGCGCTTGCTCAACTGGGTGAATTTCGCCCATGTGCTGCCCCGGTGCAAGCTAGCGATCCAGCATGGCGGGATGGGCACGACACATGCGATCTTAACGGCGGGCGTACCGCAGATGGTCGTCCCACACGCAGCCGATCAACGCGGGCAGGCCAAACGGGTAGCCGAGATCAAGGTAGGGTTGAACTTATCTGCCCATGAGGTGCGCAATGGCAAGCTACTGGAGGGGGCACGGGCGCTCTTACGTGATGAGAGTGTGCAGCAGAACGCACGCGATTTTGCGGCAGAGATGCACGCGGCAGGTGGTCCAGCGCGGGCAGCGGAACATCTGACGAAGATAATTTGAGAGGGAAGCAGGTATGAAGTGGTACAATGAGCCGGAAAAATGGCACAAGCAAGCGAATCAGCTGCGTGTTACTGCTGGGGGCCAAACAGATTTCTGGCGCGTCACGTTCCATGATTTTATCAAGGATGATGCCCCATTTTATTATCAAGCGGTCGGCGGAGATTTTACCGCGACTGTGAAAATCACAGGAGATTATAAGACGCAGTACGACCAGGCCGGGCTGATGGTCCGTGAAAGTGAGCATACTTGGATGAAGTGTGGCATCGAATATGTGGACGGTGTGCAGCAAGCAAGTACCGTTATTACCCGCCAATTCTCGGATTGGTCTATCGTGCCGTTGGTGGACGCTCCCCGTTCGATGTGGTTTCGTGCCAGACGCACGGGGTCAGCTATCGAGGTTTTTTTCTCGCAGGATGGCAAACAGTTCACATTACAACGGCAGGGCTACCTGAGCGAAGCGGTTGAGCTACAGGTGGGGATAATGTGCGCCGCCCCGCAGGGTACGGGGTTCGATGTGACGTTTGAGGATTTCGAGATTACCCGTTAATGTGTTCTGCTTTGCGCCCGGTTATTAAGATATAGCGATGCGTGAAGTACGCATCCGGGGTGCCGATAGCGCGGGGCTGTAACCAGGCTTTGACGGCCTGCGGCGCTTGCAGTAGCATGATTTCTAACCGTTCGACATCGGCGGCGGGGACGTTCATACGAGCGACCCAGGGGATGAAATCAGCGCGGTAGGTGATGTCTGTGCGGACGATTTCGACCGAAAGCTGTGCATCTAAAAAGACGTTGCGCCACTCGGTTTCGGAGTACGATTTCACATGGCTGGGATCGCGGAGGCGCTCGAAGGCATCCAGGTAATACGCGGCGCGTTGATCTTGTGGCGCGAGATGATCTTGTACGACCAACACGCCACCCGGTTTCAGCACACGGGCACTTTCTAGCACAAACGCGAAAATATCCGCGAAGTGATGCGGCGCGACACGGCACGTTACCACATCGAATGATTGATCATCGAATGGCAGCGCCTCGGCATCCGCCAATTGAAACGTGACGTTATCGGCTTGAGGGGCGATGAACGCCTCGGCAGCGGCTAGCATAGGCGGCGTTAAATCCGAGGCGACCACATGCCGCACATGGGGCGCAAACGTGAGGGCGGTATGACCGCCCCCGGTTGCGACATCCAGCACGATCATATCGGCAGTCACCTGGGCGGCGTCAAGCAGCAGTGACAGTTCGGCGGCGTTGGCGTGAACCGGGCTGGTGACGTAATTTTGCGCGTTCGGCCCGAACTGGACCTGTACTTTATTTTGTATGTCCCGCTTTTTATGATCAGTCACGGCAACCGTTCCTTTCTGTGTAGACGATGATCAATGTTGCGTCGCGCATCTCGCGGCGGGAGGGCACAGCGACCCTCCCCTACATCGGATTTGCGTTTTTGGGATGCTCCCGGAGATTGTCGCCGATTTGTTATTCCTCGGCTTGCTTGGCCCGTTTCTTGCGCAGCTTCTCGGACTTACGGCGAATACGGTTCCAAACCCCGGTTAGGCCCATCGCTTTCTTCATCTCGTAGAGTGTTTCGCGGGTAATCTCACGAACGCGCTCGGTCCCTTCTTCGATGATTTCTTCGATAATGCCGCTGGCCTCGTACTGTTGGCGACGCTCGCGCATGGGGTCTAAGAAGTTGTTGATCGCCACCGTCAGTTTTTCTTTGACCTCCACATCGCCCACGTTCCCGCTGCGATAGCGATCTTTCAGATCGTTGACCTGATCGACATTGGGGTTAAACGCATCGTGATAGATAAAGACCGGGTTGCCCTCCACTTTACCGGGAACATCCGCGCTGATGCGGTTAGGGTCCGTATACATGCTACGGACTTTCTTTGCAACGGTTTGCGCGTCATCACTCAAGAAGATCGCGTTATTCAGGCTCTTGCTCATCTTGGCGCTGCCGTCCGTGCCAACCAATGTCGGCACCTCCCCGACCATCACATCTGGGATGGGGAACACATCGCCGTATAGGTGATTAAAGCGGCGGGCGATCTCGCGGGTGATCTCCACATGCGCGACGTTATCCTTACCCACGGGGACAAGGGCCGCTTTCAAATGGAGGATGTCTGCTGCCTGTAACACCGGGTACCCTAGCAGGCCGTAGGGCATTTCGATATTGGCGGCGCGGGCCATATCCTTCAGGCTGGGGAGCCTTTCTAGGCGGGGGACGGTGACAAGGTTCTGAAAGATGGTGTTGATCTCCGCCATTTCTGTGATGGGCGATTGCAGGTAGAACGTCACAACGGACGGGTCCAGCCCGGCAGCGATCTGATCGAGGACAATCTGACGGGCGTTGGTGTCGATCTGCGCGATGTCGTCGGGTGTGTTTTTGGTCGTGAGCATGTGCAAATCGGCTATAAGGATATAGGTTTCGTATTCGTGTTGCAGCCGAACCCGGTTAGCAATCGTGCCGACGTAATGGCCCAGATGCAGCTTGCCTGTGGGACGGTCGCCCGTTAGGATGCGTTTGGTTTTGCTCATATATTGTGATAACTCCCTGGTGTGTTTAAAGCAGAAAACCCCGCCTGCTTCAAGGACGAGGGGGTCGGGTCTCGCGGTGCCACCTTGATTCACACAGGCACGGCTGTGTGCGCTCGGATAGGGCGCGGGTAACGGGGCGCAACCGTTACGGGCTACTGGTTGTTTCACCCGTACAACTCGCCGGTCCATTCCACACCTGCCCGTGTGCCGCGTTCTCAGCAGCTAGCGACTCTCTGTGACCGCGCATATGGTGTGTACTCTGCCGGGTCATGGTCTTTTGATATGATAGATATATTGTTCAGAATAGGGAGAAATCGGGGTGGTGTCAATGACTTTTTCCGCACAACAATTGAAAGCGCGTGCCCGGCACATCGGCTTTAACATTGTTGGGCTGACCCCAGCGGTGGCCTCACCACACCTGGCGGCCTACTTGCGCTGGGTGGCAAACGGGATGCACGGTAAGATGGGTTACCTGGCCCGCCCAGATCGCCAAATCCGGCGACGCGATCTGAACGCGATCCTACCGGGGGCGCGGTCGCTGGTGCTGGTTGGGATGGACTACCGCGCCCAGGTCCCGCCACACTTGCTAACCGACCCGGCGCGCGGGCGGGTGGCGTCCTATGCCTGGAACGTCGATTATCATGATGTGATGGCTCCGATGTTAGCGGACCTGGCCGGGTGGATGCGGGATACCTATTCGGTGGCTGTGTCGCACAAGGTATATGTGGATACCGGGGCGATCTTGGAACGCAGCCACGCGCAGCAAGCCGGGATGGGGTTCATCGGCAAAAACACGATGCTGATCCATCCGCGCCGGGGGAGCTATTTTTTCCTGGGAGAGATTATCACGGATGTGGTGTTCGACCGCTACGACACGCCCCACCGCGAGACGATGTGCGGTAGTTGCACGCGCTGCTTACACGCCTGCCCCACGGACGCCTTCCCAGAGCCGTATGTGCTGGATGCGCGGCGTTGCATCAGCTATCACACCATCGAAAATAAGGGGTATATCCCGCACGAGCTACGCGGCGATTTCGGCAATTGGGTGTACGGTTGCGACGTGTGCCAGGACGTGTGCCCCTGGCAACGGTTCACACAGACGACCAACCACGGCGTCTATCACCCCACCACAGCGGACGCCGCCGCCCCGCCGCTGATCGACTTACTCGCGTTGACAGATGAGACTTTCCGTGAGCGTTACCGTGGCTCCCCCATCTACCGGATCAAGCGGGCGCGGCTGGTGCGGAATGCGTGCATTGCCGCCGGGAACTGGGGCGACCCGTCACTGTCGGATCAATTACGCGCCTTGTTGCACGACGCTAGCCCGCTGGTCCGTGCTCATGCCGCGTGGGGGTATCTGCGGGTAAAGGGCGCGGCGGGGATCAGCGATTTGCAGGACATTACCCGCCATGAAGCCGACGTCGACGCCAGGGCCGATATACAGCGAACGCTCAGCGGGTTTATTGCGGGGTAAAAGGGCCGAGGTCGCCTTTATAAAATTTTGCAACATAAATGTTATATAAACGGCTATAACGGGTATAATAGATAAAACTATTCAATTCAAATATCAACGTAGGATACTCAGATCATGACAATCAAGAGCTTAGAACAAGAGCAGGTCACCGCCTATTTTGACGAAGAAAAACAGATAGCGCGGGTTAAATATTCGGGCATCTTAGGTTCCGATGAGAGCAACGCGGCCTATCGGTGGTTGGAGGGGGTCATCCAGAATATCGGGATCGAAAATATCTACGGCGAAATTTTTGATTTTACAGGTGTGACACAGTTCCAGCCGGATAATCTGATCGACGCGAGAAAGAACAGCCGCAAGCTGAACTTACGGGTTGATATTCATAGTACGCCGGTCGCGATGATCGTCCGTGATGAGGTGCAGAAAGAAATCTTGCGCGGCCCAATGCGTAATGTCCCCGAAAACAGACGTAAACGGATTGTACAGTCGGAAGAAGAGGCTTTCGCGTTTTTCGAGGAGTGGCACGCGCAGCAAACATCCGACACTTAACCGGTTCGCGGGTTAGCCAACCGGCACAGTTGTAACAAGACAGGCAAGCTCTCGTGTGCGGTTTTGAGATTACAATAGAATCAAGGCAACTGCTCAGGGGTTTCACCCCTAACCCCCCACAAGCTTTTGCAAAAGCTTGACCAAAACTTTAGCTGTGAAAATCGTCTAAACCTTCATCTTGGATGATAAAATGG
>DAOTUA010000156.1:0-14387 GCA_034437355.1 Anaerolineae bacterium
GTTGTACCGGGAGGAAGGCGGCGGACCAGGTTATATCGAGTGTGTTACCGGCAGCCCTTAACAGTTGATCGGCGGCAAATGCGAGTATCCAGGTGGGGGCGAAAGCGGCCAGACGATGACGCGCTAGCAATACCATGTAGAGCAACCCACCGCCAACCGCGAGTGCGGCTGCTGCTGCCGTCGTGATGTCCGTTTGTGCAAACATCAGGGAACGCCCGGCAGCCGTCAGCAGGGCGGCGAATAGCAGCAGCACGCGGTAACGTCCAATAAACACGGCAACCAGGGGCAGCGCAACCATATAGATTGTCAGTTGGATTTCCCCGGCGACGACTTCTGGCAGCACAAAACCGGGCTGGCTGCTTAGTTGGGGGATGGCCTCCGGGTTGGCGGCCTGGATGGTGGCTACGATAGATGCGCTAGCAAACCGACTATAGAGCGCACCGATCAGGTAGCGCAATGCCTGGACAAAAAATAGCGCCAATAATGTGGATTCGAGCAGGTGTAAGCGCGTGTGATGGTTGTTTAACAGTCGCCTCATGCGGTTCCTCTGAGCGTGTGGTTCTGGCTAATGAAACGTCAGGGTGTATAATGACGGTCAATTCTGTTTCGGGCAAGTCCTATTCAAAGGAGGGCATTTTGCAACACGTAGATTTTATCTTGAGTGGTGGCCTGGTGGTCACGATGGATGACGATATGAGGTTGATCCCGGATGGGGTCGTAGCGGTACGCGATGATCTGATTGTTGCGGTGGGGGAACGGGTGGAGATTGAAGCGGCGTATCGGGCCGATGAGGTGATCGACTGTAGCGGGCAATACATTATGCCGGGGTTGGTCAATGCGCATACGCACGTCCCGATGACGCTGTTACGTGGCCTGGCAGATGACCTGCGGCTGGATGTGTGGCTGATGGGGTACATCATGCCGACGGAGCGCGAATTTGTGGACCCGGATTTTGTGCGGTTGGGGACAAAGCTAGCTTGTGCCGAGATGATACGCGGCGGGACGACGACTTTTACTGATATGTACTACTTCGAGCAGGACATAGCAGAGGCGACCGCCGAAGTCGGTTTGCGGGCGTTGCTGGGGGAAACCGTGTTGAAGTTCCCGGCACCGGATGCAGAAACCTATGAAGAAAGCCTGCGGTATGCGCGGGAGTTTATCGAAAGCTGGCGCGGTCACCCGTTGATTACGCCGGCGATTGCGCCACATGCGCCGTACTCTAATACGGAGGAGACGCTCAAGCGGTGTACGCTGCTGGCACAAGAATTTGACGTGCCGCTGGTGATTCACATCGCGGAGACGCAACAGGAACAGGACGAGAACGTCCAGCAACACGGGCGAACGGTGCTGCGCTGGTTGAAGTCGCTGGATGTGTTGAAGGCCAAAGTGCTGGCGGCGCACTGTGTGGCAGTGAATGAGGCTGAAATCCGGCAGATGCAGAAAAATGATGTGCGGGTCGCGCATTGTCCATCGGCAAACCTGAAGTTGGCTAGCGGCATCGCGCCGATTGACACGCTGGTTAAAGCCGGGGTGGTGGTGGGTATCGGTACGGATGGCCCGGCGAGTAACAACGACCTGGATATGTTCGAGGAAATGCGACTAGCGGCGCTGATCGCAAAGACGGCACAGTCGGACCCAACCGCTTTCCCGGCAAAGCAGGCGTTACTGTCCGCGACGCGGCACGGGGCACGCGCTATGTATATGGACGACATCACCGGAAGCCTGGAACGTGGCAAACGGGCCGATATTATCGTGGTAGATGCCAACCCGATTCACAACGCGCCGAAGTTCAACCTGAACCCAGACGCGGTTTACTCGCAATTGGTGTATGCCGCTAAAAGTAGCGATGTGGCTCATACGATTGTAAATGGCGTATGGCTGATGCGTGATCGCGAGTTGCTGACGGTCGATACGGACGCGCTGTTACAAGCCGCGCAGACCTACGCGCAGCGGGTCGATGCGTTTTTGAGCGCCCGTGAGGAGGACTTATTAAGCAAGCTAGCGGCAGTTAGTGGCGGGTTGGCGCGGGGCGAGAGCTTCGAGGTGCAGGTGAAGGCCTACCTGAGCGAATCCGATGCAATTGAGGAATTACTGGATCATGAGCAGGTCGAGGTGGTGAAATCGGTTCACTACCGGCAGTTCGATACTTATTTCGCGTTTGACGATGAGGAGCGCGGGCTGATCCGGTATCGGGAGGATGATAAGTTAGATAGTAATGATGAGGTGCGGTCGGTGCGTGCCCGTTTGACGTTCACAGAGCCGAGCAAGGAACGGCGGTTCCACGAAATGATTGTGCTATCACGGTCACGTTTTATCGCAGATGCCGACCGTCCGTTACGATTCTATCGGGAATATTTCCAGGCTCCCCGCGAGTACGAGCTACAGAAGGATCGGATGCGGTGGCATGTGAAATATAAGGATGTGTTATTTTACGTCAATATTGACCGGGTGATCAAGCCGAACGTGGACGACAAAATTTTCATTGAGTTGAAAAGCCGCACTTGGTCCGCACGGGATGCGGAACAAAAAGCGGATATGATCCGTGAGATGCTAACCATCTTGCGGCTAGCACCGGCGGATGTGGTGGAGCAGGATTATATGCAAATGGAGGGGATTCTGGAGCGCGATTAGGGGGTTATCCGGCAAAGGCTTTGAATATGAGGACGGCATTATGCCCGCCAAACCCAAACGCATTACTCATCACATGGGTAAGCGGTAGATCGCGGGCGGTGCCGGGTACGTAGTCGAGGTCGCAGTGTGGGTCGGGTTCGGTTAAGTTGATGGTCGGGGGGACGCGCTGGTCTTGCAGGGCCAAGACGCAGAACACGGCTTCCATCGCTGGTGATGCGCCCATCGCGTGGCCGGTGACGCCTTTGGTCGAACTTACCGGGATGTTGTAAGCGGACTCCCCCAACGCCAGCTTGATCGCGTGGGTTTCCATCGGGTCGTTTAAGGCGGTGGCGGTCCCGTGGGCGTTGATGTAATCCAGGTCATCGGCGGTGAGGCGAGCATCTTGCAGGGCGTGGCGGATGGCGGCAGCAGCCCCGTGGCCGTGCGGATGAGGGGCGACGATGTGATGGGCGTCGGAGGTGGCCCCGTAGCCGACCAATTCGGCGAGGATGGGTGCCCCGCGTTGGCAAGCGGTATCGAGTGCTTCTAAGACGAGGACAGCAGCCCCTTCGGAGACAACCAGCCCGGTTCGGTTGACATCGAAGGGGCGGACGGCGGCGGTCGGGTCGGTGCGTTCGTGGGAGCAAGCGCGGAGGCGGTCGAAGCCGGCGATGGCATTGGGCAGGATGGGGGCTTCTGCTGCGCCGGCGAACATGACATCGGCGCGACCGAGGCGGATTTGATCGAAGGCGTGACCGATGCAGTCGGCCCCGGTCGCACAGGCGGAAGTGAGGATATAGGATGTCCCGTATAGGCCGAGCGCGATACTGCCCATGCTGCTAGCACCGGTGGTCATGAAGCTGGGCACGCCAAAAGGGGCCATTTGGCGCGGTCCACCCGCATCAATTTGATGTAACTGTTCGGAGAAGCTGGTCATCCCACCAATCGCGGAGCCGAGGCAAATCCCGGCGCGAGCGCGAACGGCGGTATCGGCTAGTTGGATGTTGGCGGCTTCGGCAGCTTGCATGAGGGCATCGTGGGCTAGCAGTTGGTAGCGGTCACGGCGGCGAACGGCTTTCGGGCTTAGGGAGGGGGTCCATTCGCGCACTTCACCGGCAATTTGGACGGCAAAATCGGTGGTGTCAAACAGCGTGATCCAGCCGATGCCGCTTCGCCCGTGGTAAACGTTTTCCCAGCTTGTTTGCGCGGTGTTCCCGGCGGGGGTGATGGCCCCTAGCCCGGTGATAACGACTCGCCTTGTCACGATGGTTTGCTCCCTGGTGGTGGTTACGGTGGCAACCTTGTGTTGGATATGGGCCAATTGTATACTGATGATGGCAAAACAAAAATGACTGAACACGGAGATAGAAATCTTTGGGCCTTTTTCGGAGTGGTATGTCCAAGACGCGCAATTCCTTTTTCGGACGCATCTCGCAGCTATTGGGCGGGAGTGACATTGATGAGGGAGCCTGGGAGGACATCGAGACGCTTCTGATTCAGGCGGACTTGGGCGCGGCTACGACTATGCAGGTGGTGGATAGTGTGCGCGAGCGTGTACAAGCGGAGAGGGTCACGACGCAAGAAGGGGCCAAGGCGGTCTTAAGAGAGACGCTGCGGGGCCTGCTGCACACCCCGCCAGAACTGAACTTGACCGGGCGGAAGCTGTCGGTTATTTTGATTGTCGGGGTGAATGGCTCTGGCAAGACGACGAGCATTGCCAAGCTGGCGAATCATCTAAAGCAGGACGGGCGCAAGGTCATTTTAGCGGCGGCGGACACGTTCCGGGCGGCGGCAATCGAACAGTTACAGACGTGGGGTAAGCGATTGGATGTACCAGTGATCGCCTCTGATCCCAATGCGGACCCCGGTTCGGTGGTGTTCAATGCGACTTCGGCGGCGCGAGCGCGTCAGCTAGACACGCTCATTATTGATACCGCCGGGCGGCTGCATAACAACTATAACCTGATGGAAGAACTCGGCAAGATCAAAGCGGTGTCTGCTAAGACAGTCCATCAAGCGCCGCATGAGGTGTTGCTGGTTTTGGATGGCACAACCGGGCAAAACGCGCTGCAACAAGCGCAGAAGTTCCAGGAGGTGGTGGATGTGACGGGGGTGATTGTGACCAAATTGGATGGGTCGGCTAAGGGGGGGATGATCTTCGCGATTTACAATGAATTGGGGTTGCCGGTGCATTATATCGGCCTGGGTGAAGGGATGGACGACTTAGCGCGGTTCGACCCAGATGATTTCGTGAATAGCCTGTTTGACGACGGTGAAAACTGACCGACTCCCCCCCCAACCAGGCCCACGCCTTATTTTCGCATACACCCATAAAACAATTCAGGAAGGATGAAAGGTGCTGGGGTATCGGCTACCTCGCATCGAACACGTATGGATAGTCTCGCAACAGAACTCAAGTCATTACACGATAAAGTCAGCGGTTTGATCCGACGGTTGAATATTGCCGGGCAGGAGGAGAAATTAGCGGAGTTAGAGCAGCAGTCGGCGGCACCGGACCTGTGGGACGATTCTGGCCGCGCTCAAAAACTGATGCAGGAGATCGCCCGGTTGCGGCGGATCGTAGAGAAGTGGCGTACACATGCGCAGCAGATCGAGGATGCGTTGGAATTAACGGAGATGGGCGACGATTCGCTGATGGCGGAGCTAACAGCGGAGTATGACAAGTTGGCGGCTAAGACGGCTAAAATGGAATTATCGGTGGTATTCGCGGGGGCACACGATGATGAGAACGCGATTTTGTCGATCCACGCGGGGGCGGGGGGGACGGACGCCCAGGATTGGGCGGAGATGCTGGAACGGATGTATATCCGCTGGGCGGAAGCGAATCACTACACCTACGAAACGTTGGAACGCAGCGAGGGTGAAGAAGCGGGGATCAAGAGTGTGACGATCAGCATTAGTGGGGGCGACTACCCTTACGGGTATTTGCAAAGTGAGGAGGGGGTGCATCGGTTGGTGCGGATCAGCCCGTTTAATTCTAACGGTAAGCGGCAGACTTCGTTTGCCAAGGTGGAGCTATGGCCCGATATTCAGGATGAGATCGAAATTGAGGTCGATCCGAATGATTTAAGGATTGATACTTACCGGGCGGGCGGGGCCGGGGGGCAGCATGTGCAGAAGAATGATACGGCGATACGTATTACGCATTTGCCGACCGGAATCGTGGTCCAATGCCAGAACCAGCGTAGCCAGATGCAAAACCGCGACCGGGCGATGCAGATTCTCAAGGCGCGGTTGTATGAGATGGAGCGCCAGAAACAGGAGGCGAAGCTAGCCGAACTGAAGGGGGAAAATGTGGATGCGGGGTGGGGGAACCAGATTCGGTCTTATGTGCTGCATCCGTATCAGATGGTGAAGGATTTGCGAACGAATTATGAGATGGGCAATACGGGGGCGGTGTTGGATGGCGATCTGAACGGTTTCATGGAAGCGTACTTACGGGCGCAGTTGGAGGAACTTTCTAGCTAGGGTGCCCGCTACCGAGGGATAAATCCGCCGGCTAACGATGAACCTGTCCCGATAGGACAGCGCGTATTGGCGGTGTTTTGTATCCTGGCAAGACATTTGCTGTTGTAACGATGGGTTTTAACCCGGTGTGAACTATCGTCCCCAAATCCGATGACATTTTCTAGGTTGTGTTGACATTTACGCAAAAAACCGGTGATTGTAGGGGTTCAGCGTGCTGAACCCAGGGCATAGCACGCTATGCCCCTACGTTTTGAATCGTTGTGGTCTCTAACGAGATCGAAATTTCAAACGTCAACAGCGCCTAGCTAGTAGTTTGTCGGATCGGGCCGGGTGGTGTATAACAAGTATAGTGTGCCTTACTGGTAATATAACAATATGCGAAAGGGTGGTGGATAGTATGTCAGGAGAAAATCAAAGTCGGTTTGATGAGCTGCAAGAAAAATACGAAGAATTAAAGGAATCGGCGGTTTTCGATAAGGTGGATGATCGCGCCAAGCGCCTGGATGATCGTTTGGAGAAAATCCCTGATAAAATACAAGCGGTTCGGGATCGGGGGTATGTCTACCAGCAATCACTAAAACAAGAGGTAGCGGGGCTAGCCAAGCAGTGGGACGCGAAGAAAGCAACGTTATCGGATAAAGTGGCGGAATCTGTCGATGAGATCGGAAAGATACTCAGCCGGCCAGAGGCACTGCTGCGTAACCTGGAACGGCAGGTAGGGAATGATAGCATGTTTGCGAAAATGTCGGAGCAAACGCAGCAGGCGGTCGAAAGCCTGGAGGAAGCGGTTAATGCTGGGACGGATACGGTTGAGGGCATTTTCGGGCCGTTAGAAAAAGCGGTAAGTAGCCTGGAGGATGAACTGCGGCAGATCGATTGGGTGTTAGATCAATGGGAAGATCGCACGTTCGAGCCGGGCGACGATGAAAATGTGTACCTGGCGGCAGAGGCGACGATGAAGGGCGATAACGATATGAAGGGGATTCTGTTCCTGACGAGTGCGCGGTTGATATTCGAGCAGCGCGAAACGACTGGTAAAAGATTGGGGATGTTCGGGGGTAATAAAGAGCATGAGGTGGAGTGGGAAACGGGGCTTGGCGAGTTACAAAGTATTGAGACAGAAAATAAGGGGGTGTTCAAGGGGCGGGATATGTTGCACTTCGGCACAGGGTCCGGTGAGGTGACGGTTGAGGTGAAGGGCCGGGCGGATAACGAATACTGGCGCGAACAAATCGAACGGATGAAGGCGGGCGAAAGCATCGAATAGCGTTAGGCGGTGGCTTTATCCGCACACCCACCGCCATATAAGGTTAGCGTAGGCGTGAGTTTTGACCCGGCGCAAACCATTGCCCCCAAATCAGATTGGCCTGGATTTGCAGGGCTATTGCAAAGTCGAGTTTTCACAGCGCGGGGACGCTGTCCCCGCCCGCTGCAAAGGTTTTGAACTTTTTGAACCCGTGTTTTCAGACGCAAAGCGTCCGAAATAATAAGTTTTTGCTCACTTTTTCAAAAAGTGACGGGTTTGGGCAGCGCACAATATTTGGCCATTTAACTTTGCAAAAGCCTTACTAGGACTTGTGTTGTTACTTGACAATCTCTCGCGCTTGGCGCTATACTACAGGATACGAAATTAGTCTATGGTCTGCCCGCAAAAATGACACATCTGGTAAGCGTTAGGATATTACTTCCAAACGCTTTTTGTGTCTTAACAGTGTGGGGCGGCACGATAGGTGACATAATATTTCAGCTACGGATGTAGCACTCCCACCCTAGTCCACACCCATGTAGGAGGATACGCCTTGGAGGCGAAAGAATTTAGCGCATTGCGGATCAGCCTGGCATCCCCGGAGCAGATTCTCTCTTGGTCCTATGGCGAAGTTACCAAACCGGAGACGATCAACTACCGCCGCCTGCGTCCAGAAAAGGACGGTCTATTTTGCGAAGCAATTTTCGGTCCCACGAAGGACTATCAGTGTTATTGTGGCAAGTACAAAAACATCCGCTACAAGGGCATTATTTGCGACAAGTGCGGGGTTGAGGTCACGCGGGCCTCAGTCCGGCGAGAGCGCATGGGGCACATTGCCCTGGCAGCACCGGTTGCGCATGTCTGGTATACGCGCCGGGTACCGAGTTATCTGGGGCTTTTGTTGGACGTTAGCCGCCGCAATTTGGACCGGGTATTGTACTTCGCGCAGTATGTGATTACCAACGTGAACGAAGATGCGCGTCAGAACGCGTTGAATCGTGTTGAGCGTGAGTTGATGGATAAAGAAGCTGCCATCAACAACGAGATTACCGGGCGTAAGCAGATTGTGCAGGAAGAGCGCGATGAGGCGCTGGGGCCGGTAGAAGATCGCGTTGCAGAAGTTAAGACGCATTTCGACCGAGAGTTAGAGAAGCGCACGGATGCGATTATTGAGACGGGGAAGAAGCTCCAAACACGGATTGAGTCGATTATTGGCGAGGAAGCCGACGATGATATTGTGTTCGACGTGGGTGACGAAGAGGAGATTGTGATCAGTGCTGGGGATACTGCTAGCAACGAGCATATTGCAGATGTGCAAGAGCTGGTTAAGGGCTATATCACCGAGCTAGAGGGCGTAATCCAGGAAGAGTACGAACACGAGATCCAGCGTGTACAAGCGGAATATAAAGCGTTCAAAGGACAAGCGGCGAGTGGTCTAGATGCACACATCGGGGAGCTTGAGGAACGGATGCAGGTCATCCGCGAAAGTGCCCGTAAAACCCGTGATGATCTGGAGAAGTTAGCGCAGGGTCAGTTTTTGTCGGAAAACCAGTATCGTGAACTCAAGAGCCGTTATGGAAATGTGTTTAGTGCGAGTATGGGGGCAGAGGCCTTCCATGAGATTTTAGGCACATTGGATTTAGAGAAACTGGCAAAGGAACTTTGGCACGAGGTCCGCACGACACGCAGTAAACAACGAAAGAAGAAGGCGACGAAGCGCCTGCAAGTGGTGGAGGCGTTGTTAGCAAGCGATAATATGGCGCAGTGGATGATCTTAACGATGCTACCGGTTATCCCGCCGGACCTGCGCCCGATGGTTCAGCTAGATGGCGGGCGGTTTGCCACCAGTGACCTGAACGACTTGTATCGGCGCGTGATCAACCGGAATAACCGGTTGAAGCATCTGCTGGAGTTGGGGGCACCGGATGTTATTGTGCGCAACGAAAAGCGCATGTTACAGGAGGCGGTGGACAGCCTGATCGACAACAGCCAGCGCGGTAAGGCGTTGAGCCGTCGCGGTCGGCGGGAGTTGAAGTCGCTGAGCGATATGTTGAAGGGGAAGAAGGGACGCTTCCGCCGAAACTTGCTGGGTAAACGTGTGGACTATTCCGGGCGTTCGGTGATTGTGATCGGCCCGAAGCTGAAGCTGTATCAGTGTGGGTTACCGAAGAAGATGGCGCTGGAGCTATACCGCCCGTTTGTGATTAGCCGGCTGGTGCGCTACAGCTATGCGAGTAACGTTAAGGGAGCCAAGCGCATCATTGAGCGCGCCCGCCCGGAAGTGTGGGAGGTACTCGAAGAGGTCATCAAGGAACGCCCGGTGATGCTCAACCGTGCGCCGACGCTGCACCGCCTGGGGATTCAGGCGTTTGAGCCGGTGATTGTTGAGGGGAAAGCCATCCAGATTCACCCGTTGGTATGTTCGGCGTTTAATGCGGACTTTGACGGCGACCAGATGGCGGTTCATGTGCCACTGAGTGAGCGTGCGGTCAAGGAAGCACGGGAGCTGATGCTGAGTACGCGCAATCTGTTGAAGCCGTCGGACGGGTCGCCGATTGTGGGGCCGTCTAAGGATATGGTGTTGGGTTGCTATTATTTGACGATGGACCCGACCGCCGAAATTATATGCCGGCCAGAACAAGTAGAGAAATTCCGTAGTACGGATAGCATCGAGAAGCCGCGTTATACGGTGGCGATTGCTGAGGGAAGTGCTGGGTTCGAGTATGCGACGGGCCACGTGATGCACACAGCGACTTACCCGTCATTAGATGAAGCTCTACAGGCGGTACGTGATGGTGAAGCGGATGCAGCCCTGGTTACGCCAGATGAGTTCAAAGACGCTGCCAACGACGACTTGACGCTGGCGACCCCGGCGAAGGCCCCCGAAGGCGATACGGTCGAGGTGGCGGTTTTAGCGGGGCGTTACGACGAGTTCCAGGCGGTGATGAACACCGAACGGCCTAACCTGCGGGTTGGCCTGGTGGAAGGCACGGCAGGGTACGAGTTCGCTAAAGAGGCGAATGTACGTGGCATTGTTGTGTTCGAGAAGATGGCGCAGGCGGTCGAGGCGTTGCGTGCGGACGAGTTGGACGCGGTGCTGATTACCGTTAAAGAGTTCCGCAAGCTCAAGAAGAAGGATGGGCTGGCCCTTTCTAGCCCGGATCAGTCGAAATCCGTAAAAGACTCGGACGTGGTTGAGGTCATGGCGTTAGCAGAGCGCATCGACGAGTTCCACCCAACCCGCAATCTGGAGAAGGATCACTTGATCGGGGTTGCGTTGCGCTCGAACGGGTATTATTACGTGCAAGATCGTGAGGTTTCTAACCTGCGGGTTTATGAACCGGATGTGCTTGAGGATGAAAATGGGCGTTTGGTCACTCGTGAAAGTGCGATTGACCGCACGTTACGGGCGGTGATCGAAGGTGAGATCGACGCGACGTTGGCGAATACGGTTGAGGTTCGTAAGATTATCCGTGAACGTGGGCTAGAAAACGATCTGGTGGTCGCGAACTTGCACGAACGCCGGTTGGTGGTCGATATGGATGAGGTCGAATATCTGTACAAGTTGGGATTGGTGGAGCTTCATACGCCGATTTTGATTGGCAATTACAACGACGATAGCGGCCCGCAGGATGAGCCGGAACCGTCTACGGTTGGGCGTGCGCTGTTCAACCGGATTCTGCCGGATAAAATGCGTTATGTGCAGGATACGCTGGGCAAGAAGGGGTTAAATGACCTGGTAGCACGGGCTTACGAGGTGCTTGGGCCGGAGGACACTACCGATGTGGTGGACAATATCAAGAATTACGGGTTCAAGTATGCGACCATTTCGGGGACGACGATTGCCGTTTCGGACTTGACGATACCGGAAGAACGGGCCGATGTGCTGATGAGTGCGGAGGATGTGGTCGAACGGGCCGAACGCGATTTCCGGCGTGGGCTGCTGACGGAGGAAGAACGGTATCAGATCACGATTGAGCAGTGGACAAACGCCAAGGATACGCTGCAAGAGTTGATCCGTGGGACGTTGGACCCTTACGGCCCGATTGCGATTATGGCGATTTCCGGTTCGACCAAGGGCGGGTTCGGCCCGATCACCCAGTTGGCCGGGATGCGCGGCCTGATGGCGGACCCATCCGGGCGGATCATCGACTTGCCGATTCGGAGTCACTTCCGTGAGGGGTTAACGGCGCTAGAGTACTTTATCTCGACACACGGTGCGCGTAAGGGCCTGGCGGATACGGCGCTACGCACGGCGGACGCGGGTTACTTAACGCGGCGGTTGGTCGATGTGGCGCAGGATATGATCATCAACCGGACCGACTGTGGCACCGAGGCGGGTATATGGATTCTGCGCGAGCAGGATATTGCCGGCCAGAATATGATTGATCGGCTAAACGGGCGGATGGCGGCGCGGGATGTGGTGGACCCGGAAACGGGCGAGCTAATTGTGCGGCGTAATGAATTGATTGATGGCGAGATCGGCAAGCGGATTCAGAATACACCTTCAATCACAGAGGTGAATGTCCGCAGCCCAATGACATGTGCGTTGGTGCATGGTATTTGTGCGATGTGCTACGGGCGCGATTTGGGCCGTAGTGAACTGGTCAATATTGGGACGGCGGTTGGCATTATTGCAGCGCAGTCTATCGGGGAACCGGGGACACAGCTTACGTTGCGCACGTTCCACTCTGGTGGGACGGCGCAGGCATCGGGCGACATCACAAGCGGTTTACCGCGTGTGGAGGAGTTATTCGAGGCGCGTAAGAAGCCGAAGGGTGAATCGATCATCAGCGATATTGGCGGCGTTATCCACCTGACGAAGCGTGACGGTGTGCGGATCGCGACGATTGTTGATAGTGAGGTGTTTAGCGATAGCTATGCTATCCCTGGCGACTGGAACTTGTTGGTTGAAGATGAGCAGGTCGTCAAGGAAAACGAAAAACTGGCAGAATCCCCCGACGGTGGCGAGGCGACCTTAGCCCGGATGGGCGGCCAGATTTATGTTGAGACCGGGGCGAAGGGCGAGCATGTCGTGTACATTCGGTACGAACGACGCGAGGAGGTGGAATATAGCCTACCGTCGAACTCGCGGTTGATGCCGGAAATCTACGAGAATGCGCGTATCCAACCGGGGCAACAGCTTACGGAAGGATCGCAGAACCCACACCGGATTTTGCGTATTTTAGGTGAGGAGCCGACACAGCTTTATCTGCTATCGGAAGTACAGAAGGTGTATCGTAGCCAGGGGGTGAACATTTCTGATAAGCACTTTGAGTTGATCATCCGTAAGATGCTCTCGCGGGTGCAGATTACCCGCAGCGGTGACAGCACGTTGTTACCGGGTGAGCTAATCGACAAGTTGAAGCTGCTGGATGTGAATGAACGCCTGATGGCGGAAGGCAAGGAACCGGCGGCGGGTTCCCCGGCATTGTTGGGGGTCACGAAGGCGGCTTTGAATACGGAGAGTTTCTTGAGTGCGTCGAGCTTCCAGCATACGATCCGTGTGCTGGCTGGGGCGGCAATCGAAAGCAAGGTCGATAAGCTGTATGGCCTGAAAGAAAACGTGATTATCGGGAAGTTGATCCCGGCAGGGACGGGGTTCCATACCTACCAGGATCGTGAACTGACGCCACCACCTTACATTGCGATGGAAACACAAGGGACGGCGGACGCAAACGCGGATACCAGCGATGAAAGTGATGTTCTAGCTTCTGGTGATTAGTAGCTGGGGATAAGATAAACCCGGGTTGCTAGTTGCAACGATTCGGTCATTTTCTGGGGGTTCACGCTGAACCTCACCACTTTTTCAATAAAGTGGACAAAGACTTATGTGCCAAAAGCGCGAGCTGATTTTAGCTCGCGCTTTTTTGTTGCAGATGGCCTGAAGAAGTCAGTTAATCGTAACGATCCAGTTGTTCGCCTGGACGGGAGGCGTCGTAGAGCATCCAGTAAAGTGGGCGTTCGCGGGGTTGGCCTTCGGGTAGAACAATACTGTAGGCGATGCGCTCGTCGCGGTTTTCGATCAGAATCGGTTGGGCGAAGTTGAGATTCCAGAGGAACATCGGGCCGACATAGTCTAGTGATTTGGCGATCTGGATGGCGCGTAGCGCGTAGTTGGCCTGGTCCCATTTGGAGTTGTACGTTATCCAGGGGTCTGGGGGGTCGCCGGGTAAGCCTTCCCAGGTGGCCCAGCCGAACTCGGTTAGCCACATTTGGGTGTCGGTGTGACCGTTGGCAAGCATGATGTCGCGGTAGTCCTCGATGGTGTTGAGGAAGAAGAACTGCGGCGCGTCATCCCAGCCGCGGTCATCGGTGAGGTCGCAGCAGCGGGCATCGGGTGGGTTACCCCAGCCGTAGGGATGTACGCCGATGGCGATGCCGTCGTAGTTGGCTAGCCCGGCGGCGTACATCTCGCGTAGGTATTGGCGATCCTCACGCGAGGCTTGGGTATCGCCAGTGGGGGCAAGCCCGGCGGTGATAACCATGATATTGGGGTTGACGGCTTTGACGGCGCGGTAACTGGCGTCGAAGTAACGCATATAAGATTCGCCGGTGAGGGGCTGTCCGCGCCATTCGCGGGCCAGGTTGGGTTCATTCCAGATTTCGACGGCGGCAATGGACTGATTGGTTTCGTTTAGGAGTTGGGTGATAAAATCCGCGAGTGCCTGGGGGTCGTCTGGCGGGCCATCTTCGTTGGTATCGGTGCGTGCCCAGTCGGGTGCTTTAGCCACGCTGACGAGGACGTTTACTTGGCGCATACGGGTCATTTGTTCGATCAGGATTTCTATGCGGCGCAGGTTCTCGTTGACTTGCCCGGGGCCGTCGGGTTGGTAGAAGTCCCAGGCGATCTGGAATTTAACCCACCCGACTTGTAAGTCCTCGCTGATCTGGTTCATGGTTATGTTGAGATCATCCTGAGAGAGAAAAGAAATGCTCTGGATGCCAATGTCGGACATATCCAGGGCGGGGACGGCGGTCCCGGTAGGGATGGCGGGCGGGGGGGTGCTGGTTGGGGGCAACACGGACGGTAACGGGGTGG
>DAOTUA010000157.1:0-11784 GCA_034437355.1 Anaerolineae bacterium
GGGAGAGGGGGATTTAGGGGGTGAGGGGCAGGCTGAGCAATTACCTTTACAGTTACAAAAGTGGGCAAAAACTTTCACCCATCAGATGCTTTGCGTTCGATGGCACGGGGCAACGGGGCGATGCTCCCTTGCGGGTTGTGGGGTAGTGATTTCGCTAGCCGTTCAACCCCGCCAGCACATCCGCCGCGCTGAACGGAGCTTGTAGCGTCACGTTGGCGGCAGTTTCGAGCGTTTCGGCTAAGTACGGGAAGCAACACGATGTGCGATCATCGACTAGCGCCGCAATATGCACCTCAATATCGGCGCTACTACCCGCTGCGAAGTTATCTAGCACTTCAACCAGGTTACTGACGTGCGTTTGGCTGTCTGCCGCCATAATCGCAATATCGGCCTGCTGCGGGAGGCTTTCGGCACAGGCATATAGCTTACCAGCCACCGAGCAACAAGCACAGCCGCCGCGCATCGACAAGACCTGAACGTCTAGCCCGGTTAACCCCTCCCCGACCCCGGCATTATCCAGCACCGCCACACGCTGCCCCGCCTGGATGAAATGCGCGGCAAGGTCGCGGGTGAGCAATTCTTTCGCTTTGGTAGGTAGCCCGGTTAGTACAATCATCTGCATGGCGTAACTTCTCCGTTTAGCGTGTGTATTGGTGGGCTTGTTGTAGGCGGCCGGCGACATCCTGCCAGGCGCGGACATCCCGCGCTGCGACCGCCGCGTCTGTCCAAAAGGTGACCGCGATCTCGGTGAAGTCATCGCCCTGGGCGCGGTACGCCTCCCAGAGATGCTGACGCCCCCCGAAATACATTTCGACCAGTTCCGCCATGATGCTATTGACAACCGCGCTAACCAGAAACCCAATCCGCGCTTCCGACCCGTGCCGCTTCTGCGTGCCCTGGTACAGATCGTACAGCGCCTTAAAGTAGTTGGCGGTGCCGGGCGTGTGGAAGTGCTGGAACGCCTGCTGGATGATGGCTTCATCCGGGGTGGTGGCGGTCATCACAATCTGCCGGAGCATCCGGCGCGGCCAGACCTCCGCCGGGTGATAAGCCTCGAAGGTAGGGGTGTAAAGGTGGGCTTGCTCCGTACTGACCCCTAACGTGACCACAAACTCGGTTTGTTTGTACAGTTTCTTGAGTAAGAACTGTTTTTGGTCGGCGTCGCGGTCGGTGGCGGCAGCCTGTAATTTGGCGATGTCCTCAGCAAAAGTAGACATAGCTCTCGGTTTCTAGCTTACGGATATTGGGCTTGTGCCCGCATCTTGCTATTATCGCACGCTTGCCGATAAATAGTAACGGACGTTATTGACCGGGTGTTCGGTGAGTAGACGGCGATCTTTTCGCCGCCGCAACGCACGAAACTTCGATTTACCCCGCGCCGCACCCGCTACGGATTGCGGCCCAGTCTAGCGCGGCGATGGTCGGGCCGATCATCACCCGCAGCACGTCATCATCGGCCAAACCGGACCACAAAACGGCCCCCGGTGCGGCTGGCGCGAGTTGTACCCGGCATTCCCCCAACAACGGATCAACCGTGTACAGCGTGCCATCGGTCGCGATCAACAGGGCGCGGTCGTCATACCAGTCGAGTTCGGCCCGCCCGCGCACCGCCCCGACCGAGAACGCCCAGGCCGCCTCCCCGGTCGGGCGGCGGCGTTGCAGCGTCTCGCCATCGTAGAGCAGCGCATCCCCACCGGGTAGCGCCCGCACCGCCGTTACCCCGGATGGAATCGGGGCCGCGTGCGGCGTGGCGGCCCAGGTGCCGTCATCCCCCACACGCCATAACCCGGTCTGCGCGTAGACCAGCAGGTCGCCCCCCGCTGCGGCAAAGACACCCGTCCCCGGTTGGAGCGTCGCGCGGTCCACCTCGGATAGCGTGCCGCGCTCCAACGTGATCAAGTCGTGGCTGGCGGTACGCACGCCGATCACGCGGCTAGCGGGGTGGGCCGCCCAGAACAGCGGCATAGCGGGCGCATCCCATACGATCTCGCGGCGACGATTACCCAGGGCCGCCCAGCCGCCCGCTGTCGGGAACACCAACTCTTCGCCCAGTTGGAACGGTGCGGCGGTTGGTTGGATGGGCAGTTGCCAACGCTCACCGAGCGTTCCATCCGGGCCGATGACCTGCGTCGATCCGTCGGCGTAGTGCAGCAGCGATTGCCCCTGCAACGCAGACAACGCCACCGCCGGACGATCAAACGTGGTCCGCCAGAAAATGCGCCCATCCGGTAACACACGGCTGATGCTCCCCGGTTGTAACACCAGCAAGCTATCGTCGTTTAACGGAATCGGGGCAGCTAGCGGCCCCAGCCCGTTATCCAAGCGGGTGATCCACTGTACCTGGCGGGTTAACTCGGCGGCGGTATGATCGACAAATACAGACGGTGCAACATACCGAGCGCGGCGCGGGTCTTGTAGTAAATAGCCAGAACCGGGCGTGCCGCCGTTGACCGCCCGCACTTCTAAGTGCAGATGTGGGGCCGGGCGAGCGTCGGCAATCACACCGAGCGTTTCGCCCGCCGCCACACACACCGACCCCGCCGGGAAACGCACGCTCTCGCTTTCCGTGAGGTGACCGTAAACGCTGTACCACACGCTATCATCCGGCAGCGTATGCTCCAGGATGATCACGCCGCCATCGCGCCCCCAGCCTTGCGGGTAGGCATACGTGACCCGTCCATTTGCCATCGCCCGGACGGGCTGCCCGCGTGTTGATCCATCTAGCAGCGCCCAATCTTCGCCAGTATGGTAGCGCCCGTTATGGCGGGGGGACCGCGCCGCGAAGCCCTGCACGTTGGCAAAGGCGGCCCGGTCTACGGGGAACAGCACGCGCTCCACGGGTGGGCAATTGGCCTGGGCCTGCGTTACGACTGGAGCCAGGTTTAGCGCCAGCATTAGCCCGACGATCACGCAGGCCGCGATCCGGTGGGGTGGGTGGGACGGGCCGATGCAGCGGGCGGTCTTGGCGGCGGCGGTCATCAGAAGCCTATGGTTGTGGTTGGGTCTTGGGGTTGGTCGTTAAAGCGGATTTCAAAGTGCAGATGCGGCCCCGAAGAATTACCGCTGTTGCCGGTGGCGGCGATCTGCTGCCCGGCGCTGACCGACTGCCCACAGCCAACATTGATGCTGCTCAGGTGGGCGTAAATGGTGGTAAACGGCCCATGCGCCAGCACGACCGTATAGCCATAACCCCAGTTATTCCACCCGGCAAAGATGACCGTCCCGCCCTGGGCCGCCGTGACGGGCGTCCCGACCGGGGCCGCCAGGTCAACACCGGTATGAAAGCTAGTGAAGCCGCGCATCCAGGTGTAGTTGCTAATCGGGCGCGTCCAGAAGCCGCCGCCGCCGGGGTTGGGCACCCGCCCACACGAACCGGGGTCGTTGGGCGCAAAAGTGATGTAGCTCACCCCGCCGACCTCGCCGGCGCTGTTGCCGCCGGACCCCTCACGGACAACGGTTGGGTTCCAGTTGATCTGCTCCGCCTGCCCACCAGGGATCATCACCTGTGCGCCACTGGGGGGGATGCTGGCGGGCGTGAGGTCGCGCAGTTGCGGGTTAAACTCGCTTTCGATGATGGCATACGGGTCGTCAAGGCGGTACCGGGCGGCGTAGTCCGCGATGGTAGAATCGCCGGTATGTTTGGGGATCAGCACACCGTCAACTGGGGGAATATTGATCGAACGCCCGACGGGTAAAATGTTAATGATGTTGCGGTCGTTGGCCCAGGCGATAGTCTCTTGTGCTAGCCCGAATTTCTCCGCGATAGTGGCGATACTGTCGCCGTTCTCGACCACGTACTGAATCACTTCGCCGCGAGGCCGGTCCGGGATGAGCGTAAACGGCTCGTAGGCGTTGCGGACAACCTGTAGGCCGTCCACATTAGCGGCGGGTTCGGCTGGCGCAGAGAGCAGCGCGGCGGCTTGGGCCGGGCTGATTGTGGGCAGCAGGTTCGCCTGGTCGATAGCTGGGGCTGGGTTGGCCTGTGGGGGCGTGTCGGTGGGTGGGAGGGCGGTTGGGGTCGGTTGCTGCGCGACGGTTTCCTCAGTGGGGTCTGGCGGCGGGGCGGGGTTCGGGGTGGTGGGTGGGAGCAGCAGCACGATCACCGCGCCGACGGTCAAGACGAGGGCCGCTAGCAAGCTCAAGCCACCGACAACCCGCCGCCATAACGGGAGTTTGGCTGGCGCGGCGGCGGGGAAGGCTCCCGTCCGAACAGCTAGCGACGGGTTGGTATCATCCGTGGCGATGGGCGGCTCGGTGGTGAGGTCTATCGGGCTGGTAAAGCTGGTATCGTCCGCACGGATGGGCGGTTCGTCATCGGCAACGGCCTGCATCAGTTGGGATTTTGACGGGTTGGTATCGTCTGGGGCGATGGGTGGCTCGTTTTGCGGGTTTAGCGGGTCCGAGGGGTTGGTGTCGTCTTGTGGGTCGATTGGGGGTTCAAAACCCATCATGCACTTTATACCTCAATTACGAGATAAGCGTTTTATCTAGGCCCGCCCATGCTAGCTGCGTTACGCGGCGATGTAAATATCGAACAGCATCTTAAAGCCGATAGCGACCAGCAACACCTGCACGATCTGCCGGAAGCGGTGTTCGTTGATGCGCCCGTACATGGCAAACCCGGCCCCTAAGCCGATCCCCATCGCCGGGATACTCCACACGAAACTTGTCCACACTGCCGGGGTAAAGTTCCCGGCAACGGTGTGAGCCACGATCAAGATAAGCCCCTTCAGCATGAAAAACCCCTGTAGGTTAGAGCGCATTTCGTCGGCGGACCAGCGGCGGGCATCAGCATATAACACGATGGGCGGCCCACCCACATTATACGCGCCGGATAACACCCCACTGGTAAAAGCAAACGGCCCCATCGCTCGGTCGGTTTTGAGTTCTGGCACACGCGGGGCGAACAGTGCATACAGCGCATACATGATAACCAACACGGCGAGGACGGTCAGCAAGACTGGTTCGGAAAACCAGCCAGATTCCCCCAACCACACTCCCAACGGAAGCCCGGCAAAGCCCATCAAGCTCATGACGCCAACCGTGCGCAGCGATAACGCCTGCCGCGACCGGATCATCATCGCCACTTGCATACTGACCGCAATCAGCACCATCAACGGGCGGGCTTGGTCCAGCCCGACAACGGCACTCATCACCGGCATGACGATCAAACCTAGCCCGAAACCGCTAACGGTTTGCGAAAACACGCCCAAGAAGATAAATAGCAATAGCACGATCATCGCTTTGAGACTGGCCTTTCCAGGGGGATAAGCGTCATAATGTGGCTATCATAGCATGAAGCGTGAGGCCGTAAAATGAGCAACAACCGGAAAGGGCAGGCATGACAAACACGAATAAAACCGTCACGCTGTGGCTGTTGGTCGGGTGCCTATGGCTGGCGTTTTTTGTGCGGGTGTGGGGGCTTAATGAGGCGGCTATATGGGAAGATGAATTCATCACGGCGTTTGATGTTTCACGACCGGGTTTATGGGCAACTATTCAATCGCTCACCCGGTATGGAGAGCAGTTACCTGCGTATTATGTGATTCAATACCTATTACCTTTCGGCCCTTACGAAAATCCGTTTGTGCTACGTATTCCATCGGTTTTATTCAGTATGTTGGCGCTCGCACTTATGATTCGTGCTGGAGGTGGGTTAGGGCTTCAGGCCAACTTGGTGTTGCTGCTGGCATTAGTTTTTGCGATCCACCCGGAATTTATACGTTTTTCCCGGAGCGCCCGCGCCTATCCGCTATTAATGGCCTTAACGTTAGCGAGCAGCTTAGTTTTCCTATCGTTGGTTGGTGGCAAACCAACAGCTTGGAAGTGGTTTCTATGGATGGCGTTTAGCTCGCTGGCCTTTCTCACCCACCTGATTGGTTTAACGATGATGGGACCGCAGGCATTGATCATCCTTTTGATGTGGTGGCAGGGTTCGGTGGGGTGGCGCTTTGTTGGGCGCGGGGCGTTGGTGATGGGGGGGGCCTGTTTGCCCGTGATCTTGTGGGCAATTTGGGCTGTCCGTCCGACCTCCTCGCTTGGGAGTTGGATACCCGCGATCACATGGCAGCGTGTGGGGGAGGTGTTGCATCAGTTGATGCTTGGCCCGCCAGCACATGAGCTGGCAAGTGTGTTGGCATTGGGGGGAGTCGGTGTAATATTGTTGACCTTTCGCACGGCTAAGAAGCCCATCCACCGCTTGTACTGGTTTGCGTTTGCTAGTATCCCCCTATTATTTGTGGCTGGGGTCGCATTGTGGGTACGGCCTATGTGGGAACTTCGTTATGTCATTTACACGCTTCCGGCGGTCATGCTGACAGGTGCGGTTAGCTTATCTCTCGCGCCTGTTCGGGTACGATGGGGGGTGGCGAGTTTGCTAGTGTTGTTGATGTTCCGTGGGACAATGACACAGTTGGTCTATACGCAATTTGCCTTTTATAGCTACGATCTACGCCCATTTCTGCAACGTGTCGATGAGGTGATACAACCTGGCGATGGGTTATATATTGATATTTGGGGCTACCCTGAATTGATTTACAAAGACTATTTGACTCATGAGATATGGGAAGATGTCTATGGCCCTAACGACATAGGGACAACGATCTCGGCGCAGGTAACAACCATAGACGATATGAAATATGACCGCATGTGGTTGATCGGCAAGTTAGGGACGTTCTGGCCCCAACGCTATCATCCGAATTTGCATTATGTTTGGGCAGATAATCACTTTGTATTATGGCGCTACGATGTGGTACCGCTGGACGCGCCCAACGCCGATCTATTAGCGGACTTTAGCCCGTTCTGGTTCGCCGGGAACTTTCAAAAGGTCGAATTGTCGGAACGTTGCGCCACGCTCCCGGCACAAAAACAGTGGGTGAGCATCCCGCACGAAGGCGGCCCGCCTTCGGTGGCACCCCAACAGCTATCGCTGCACTACACCATCGATCAAGATTCTGAGAACTACGACGATCTGATTGTTTGGATGGTCGCTAGCGACGGTCACTATTATGCCGCTAGCGTGGATACCACTTGGGATACAATCCGCATCGCCCGCGATATTGGCAACGGTTGGGAAGAAACCCAACGCGACAAGCGCCCACTGGCTACCGGGCAACCGTACACACTGCGCTTAACGTTAGATAGCGGTACGCTGTATGTTGACCATAATAACGAGCGCGTTCTCGCACAGCACGGTTTGGCACCATCAGGTAGAATAGTGTTACTGAAACCACCGCAAAGCGAGGTCTGTCTGCGGGATATTACCATCACAAACCCTGGAGCAAATGATCGGCTATCGAACCACGAAAGGTCAAACCGTTATGATCCGTAAAGTCGAAATTATCGACCGGCAAACCGTCTTCCAGAAGGCGATCTTCCGCATAGAAGAAACTCGCCTGCGCCACGAACGCCACGACGGGCAGATGAGCGCCGAAATCACCCGTCTTAACTTAGACCGGGGCGATTCGGTCGCGGCGATTATTCATAACCGCGAAGATGATACGCTGGTGCTGGTCAATCAGTTTCGCTATCCCACCTATGGCCCGGAGGACGGCTGGTTGTGGGAATTACCCGCCGGGATCATCCGGGAGGGGGAGGACCCGACCGAGGCCATGCGCCGCGAACTGATGGAGGAAACCGGGTACGACGTGCTAAAACTAAATTTTATCCGTAGCTTTTTCCTGTCGCCGGGCGGCTCATCGGAGCGTGTTCATCTGTTTTACGCCAGTGTCTCCCCCACCAACCAGACCGCAGCCGGCGGCGGCGTCCCCAGCGAAGATGAGGACATCGAAACGCTGCATATTTTGGTCGATGACGCGATCAAACACCTGGAATCCGGGAACTTACACGATGCCAAAACCATGATCGGCGTGCAATGGCTGGTGTTACACCGCCATCAGTTAGATGAGTTGGCCTAACTTTGACCGCCTCCCTTGCGGCATTGTGTGCATAGCGTAAAATAGCAAGACGGGTGATGTGAAAACGACCCGTAACTGCATCGGTTCAAAAAATCACACAGGGGAAAATTATGGCTGAGGGGCTATTCGACGGTCGCTACCGCTACGATTACATCTACCCGCGCGGGCGCTCCGGCGAAACCCTACGGGCTTACGATAAGCAACAGAATAACCGCCCAGTCGTCATCAAGCGCCCGGCCCCCAACGACGCACCGCCGATCCGGGCCGGGCAGGAAGTCAGCATCTTGACCGAACGCGACGCGCTCAAGCGGTTGGCGGGGCACCCGGTCCTCACGAGCCTGCTTGATGAAGGGCAGTTCATCGTCGGTGGCATGTCGCACCGTTACATCGTCATGGAACGTGGCGAGGGGTTGATCATCGCCGATGCGGTTTTCGAGCTTGCCGAAAACGGGGAACGCCTGCCCACGCTAGAAATGCTGGTCATCTTAGATAACCTGCTGGACCTACTCCAGACGGCACACACCCGCGATATTGTCTATAACGATGTCGATGCCAAGCATCTATTCTGGGATCGGGATAACTACCGGCTGAAAGTGATCGACTGGGGTAACGCGGTATTCTTAGAAGGTGATGAGATAACCCCCCAGGGTGTTAGCAAACGGGCGGACATCTACCAGACGGGCGAGCTACTCTATTTCATGCTGACTGGCGGCAGGCGGGCCGATGTCCCCCGCGATGCGGATACCGCCTGGCTTGTACATTTTGGTGACGACGCCGCCGAGCTATCACCAGAATTAGCCCGCATCACCAGCCGGGCGCTGCACCCCAACCCACGCCACCGTTACCCCACCATTGCCGAGTTACGACGCGAGCTAGCCGGGTTACGCAAAACCCACGAGGCCGAGCGTAACGCTATCTTGGCGCGGGTCAACGAACGACTGCGCCGGGATCGCTCTCGCGATGAACTCCATAACTTGCAACGAGTCCTCCAATCGGCGCTAGCTATGGACCCCGGCTATCCGGCCTCCCGTGATGCCGCCGACGAGATCGACGCCCGGCTGAACGACCTGCAAATTTCCGCCGATCTGGATGCGGCCCGCATCTACTTAGAGACCGCCAACTGGCGCGGTGCCGCCGACATCCTCGGCGAACTCAAGGGCAATGCTCGCGGCGAAACTCTCAAGATCATCAAGCTACTGTTTGATTGGTCCGTGTTGCTATTGGAGGACCAAAATAACACGCATACCAACGCCATCCATAAGGCTATCCAGCAGATATTCGAGGGCGGGTGGGAGGATGCCGCCCACACGCTCATCATGGCCCCCTACCCAGACGCACTCACGCGCCGCATCCATATGCGCCTGGCCGAGCGCATTACCTCCCATATGCCAGAGGTGGTGCTGTTGCGCCCTAACTTGTATCGACTAGGCGAGGCGCTGGCCTCCCTGGATGGGGTAGACGGCGTTCGCCTCGCCGAACAGCGCGAACTGTTAGACGAGATCAATATTATGCTGGACCAGATGGAGCCGGATACGGTCGATCTGGTGGACCTGCGCGACACCTACCGGGGTGTTGTGGACCGCCTGAGCGCGATGACAACGCTTATGGAGGCCGTCAACATCGGCTGGGGCGAGCGCCGCCTGCCGTTGTCATCGTTGCAACGGGCGCAAAACGCCGCGATGAACCTGGCCGACAACATGCACGTTATCGGCAAACAGGCCGCCAGCACACCCCGCGAGGCGCTCGGCGCGTTGGATAACTCCCGCGCTATCGACCCGACCAACCCGGCCTGGGACGGTGTGCGCCGCCTGCTGGATGAGCTTTACGAACAGTTACAGTCCTATCAGACGTATGTGCCGGTGGCGGACGGGTCCGACCTGGCACAGTGGTTAGATCAAACGCAGCGATCCATCGCGCCGTACACAGCGCGGCTGTTCGATGAGATGCTGATCGGCATGGGCAACGGGCTAACCATCGCCGCCGAACAGTGGGCACAGTACGACACACACGCTATCACCGGCAATCGGCTGGGGGTGCTTAACGTGTTAGCCGCCTCATCGGAGGCGGTCGGGACGATCAGCCCGACGCTGGCAGGGTGGTTCAATCAACTGCGTTCGGTTGTCAATGGGACGAACTATATCGAGCGTCACGCGCTCTCTGGCGGCTTAGGCCGCACCTTAGCCGATGGCTGGGCCGCTTTCGATGAGGGCCGCCTGACCGATGCCGAACGGTTAGCGGCCCAGGCTGCGCAGATCGCCAAACGCGATGATCACAAGGCGGCGGTGCAACGGCTGCGGCAGCTAACGGAGATCGTGCGCGGTTGGACGGATCGTAACGGCTACCTGGACGCAACACGCACCGCGAGCGCATCGGAGGCGGTCAAGGCGCTCTATACTGAGGACGAAACCGACACGCGCCGCCGCTTTAACCAACAAATGCCCTCCCAAGATACTTACCTGAAGGCGATGAAGAAGGGGCTGGTTGAGGTCTACGGGATGCACAGCACCGCCGCCCAGCGCATCTTATTTGCCGATTACGTGCTGCATGGGGCCTTGGATGCCCACGACAAAGCCTTCGGTGATGTCATATTCTGGCGCGAAGCTGCCCAGGTCACGCTGCCGGATCACGCCGAAACCCACCCGGCCTATACCACGCTGCACGAGTTGGTTTTACGGCTCCAAGATTTACTCGCGCTGACCGACGACTTTAACGCGCTGGGCGGGCCACAAACGATAGCCGAACTGGACACGCTACACGATCATTTCAACCAGCACCCCCGCGCCCGCCTGATCGCTGAGGCGACCCACGCGCTGCGTGAGGTAGAAAACGCGCTGCCGGATTGGGCTAACGCGGAGTTCCGCACGGCGGGGATGAAGTTGGAGAAGGCGGTCAAAGGCGCACAAGCGACCCAGGCGCACCACCCAATAGACCTGACGCCCTACATCGGATGGTTAACCGACTTGCAAGGGGCCGCCGCCCAACTGCACACCTACAAGCGCGATCTGCTTGATCTGGTCGAAACACGCCCGGACACCCCCACCGACGAACTGAGCCATATTCACCGCGCCATGGTCGATATAACCATCGCGCAGATCGGTGAGCCGTACACCGCCACGCTCAAGCTATGGCACGATACCTACCAATCATTCGCGGCGGTGATGGCATCTAACGAACGCCGCAGCGCCAAACTCAGCGCCTTTAACGATCTGTTCCGGGCGATGTTCATCGACCGCCACCCGGCCTACCCCATCTACCGCCACTGGTTCGACCAGACCGAACGCGCCCCGGAGTTCCCCGCCCCGCCCACCAACGACCCGCAGCCGCGCCTCACGGAAGATGACCCGTTACCGGAAGCAGACGACACCTTCACCCCCCGCCCACAACCCGACACTCCCCCGCGCCGCCCCAACAAACACGGGCGGCGGCTTCGCTGGGCAATCGCCGGGTTGGTCGGGCTGGCGGGGCTGGCCGTTGGCGGGGTAGCCATCAGCCAGCTAACCGAGCCGCCGTCGCTGGCGATCACCATCAGCCCGACGCCCACCACCAGCGCCACCGACGAGACCGACGACGCCCCGGTTGCCATCGAACCGACGACGCTACCCCCCCCACCCACCGAAACGCCGCCTCCCCCACCAACCGCTATCCGCACCGAGAACGCGCTGGTACAAGCCACCCCAACCGAAACACTACCTCCACCGACTGCGCCAGACGCCACCGCGACACCGATCACCACCGCCACACCGACCAACACCCCGCCGCCATCGCAGACGCCCCCCCCGACCAACACCCCGTCGCCATCGCAGACGCCCACCCCGGCCAACACCGCAACGCCGCTGGTCCCGCCGGAGGGCTTGCGCGGAGAGGTGGA
>DAOTUA010000158.1:0-10794 GCA_034437355.1 Anaerolineae bacterium
GGTCGGCTGGATGTTGGCTGGCCCCGCCGGGACGGGGATAACCAACACATCCCCCTCGCGGACCATCTTCCCCTCGCTGCGTGCCCACATTTCTACGTAAGTATCGGATTCCGAATAATCGCGCATGGCAACGAGCGTGGCTTGTTCTTGTTGTAAGGCGGCAACTTCCGTTTGGGCCTGGTCGTAAACGTCGACGAGTGGCTGCCCGGCAGCGATGCGGCTGCTAAAGTTAATCGCCAAGATCAAACCAAATGCAACGATCATGGCAAATGTAATCTGAACACCAGATAACTGTGACCGGCGTTTTTGACGTTCGTTTGTTGATTTTTCTTCTGTTGATGCCATGTGGCCCCTACTCACAACAACCGACTAGGACTATCCTAACATTGGTCTAGCGATAACACCAAGCCAAAACGCGCACGAACAATGAGGCCCTGTGTATTCTGATGAATAACCAACTCCGAGCTAGTGTGATCTTATTGGGGGCAACCCTGGTCATTACAACCTACACCTTTCCGTTGTGGCAGCGTTACATCAGCTTATTACCCGGTGGGACAGGCGTTGTATTGCCGTGCCTCCCCCCGCAAGCCAGCGAAGCCTTTTTATTACTGGATGAACCTTTGCAGGCTAGCTTACTGGCGCTGGCAGATGATGATCTGACGCAGGCTTGTAACTTGATTGTTGCCCACCTGACCCCCGATAACGTTGTGCCTGCCGCACAACAGGATGCGCCGCAGGGCTTACCTAGCGGCGAGCGTATCGGTGATGGGCGCTTTACGCCCGCCGCGGATGTCGTTGAAGCGGAGGGAGCATTGAGTATCTTTGAATTGGCGGACGGACGACGGCTGTTTCGGATCGATGGTTTGGATGTGACAAACGTCCCGGATATGGAACTGTGGTTAACTGCGAACCGTTCGCCCACGACCCGCGAAGAATTGGAAGCTGGCGGCGAGTTCCAACTGATTGACCAGCTACAGGGTAATGTCGGCAGTCAGAATTACATCGTCGCCGCCGATAGTGATCTCACTCGGTATAATAGTGTCGTGTTATACAGCGAAACGCTGGATATTGTGGTGAGCTATGCGGACCTGCTAAAGTTCTAATTGTCGGCCTGGAAGGGTAGCACCTTCAAGAACGAACGAACGAACAATCAAGGTATTTGAAGAAGGTGAGAAGGTTATGGCAGATGATTATCGGAGTATGGCGGCTTTATACGATCAACTTAACTTATCCTATTTTTCTGTGAGCATCGTCAGCCCGCTATTAGATTATGCGCTTGGGAACGATTGGCTCGGACAGCGCATTTTTGATTTCGGCTGTGGGACCGGGCAGGCCGCCGCGTGGCTAGCGGAGGATCGCTTCAACGCGACCGGCATCGACAGCCACGCCGGGATGCTTGCCCAGGCCCGCGCTCGCTCACAAAAAGCGGAATGGCAGCAAGCTGATGTCCGTGAAATGGAGGCGAACCAGGGCCGTGCCGATATGGTGATCGCCTTTGAGTTGATCAACGAACAGGATAGTATCAAAGACATCAAAGCGGTTTTCGAGAGTGCCTATGCTACCCTTGACGAGAACGGCTGGTTCGTATTCGACATGCTCACCATGCAAGGCGTAGCCGCCCGTGGGACAGCCGGGCTAAGCCGGCTTCATCAAACCGACAATGCGCTATTGCTAGCCGATAATACCTACGACTGGGAGCGCATGATTGCGACGCACAGGTATACAGCGTTCATCGCGCAGGGTGGCGGCGGCTGGTCCCGGACGGATACCCAGCGCGTGCGGCAGGGGTACCCGGTGCCGAGCTTGTCCGTGTTATTGCAGCGGGTTGGGTTTCGGACGGCGCTGTTGTTGGATACCCAGTTCCGACCGTTGTCGGTGAACCAACTGGATACCGAGCGCGTTATCTTTGTTGCACACAAGTAGAAAGGCCAGCCATGAGTAATAACTCGCAACCAACCCCGATCACTTATACGGTAGACCGCGAACACGATGGCTTACGTCTGGCGATAGCCGGGATATTTGCCATATCGGCGGTGATCGGATTTGTGATTCTGGCGGTGGTGATTCCTGGTGGATCGGTCAACCTGTTGGCTTTGATCGGTGGTGTGTTGTTGGCAGCCATCTTTACCAACATCGTTGAGCGCCAACTCAAACAGCGTTGGCCTAGCGGACGGGAAATCCAACTGACCGATGACGCGGTAACCTTGTTACGCCACGGCAACACCCAGCAGCAGATCGAGATCGACGGTGAGGCACAACTGTTATATTGGCATTTCACCATTTCTCGCCGGACTCGTGTCCCTAAGGGGTGGCGGATGGTTGCGGTTGCTGTGCATAACATGGCTGATGATCTCTACATTTCAATTTATACGCTGATGTCACCCGAAGCCTTCGACGCGCTGGACCCGAACGAGCGGTTCGTCGCACTTAAAAAGACGAAAGACATTGACGATAAACAGATGCGGCTGGCTGGTGAACAACGCCGTTTGCACCACGCCGAGAGCGTCCGCTGGCATGACGGGGCCGAACTGCCCCCAACCGATTTTGAGGCATTTTTGTTGCAACTGGAGCAGCGGTTCTATGCGTAAGGCGCTGATCATGTGGGTTTTGCTATTTAGCGGCAGTGTGATGTTGGCCCAGGGGGAAACAGACCCGCAACGCTTAGCCCCCTATAGCAGCTTAGTCGGGAACCTCGCGCCGGGTGGGGTAGATAGCTGGCGTTTCGATGCGGTCAACGGCGAAGTCGTTTCGCTGCTTGTTGAATCCACGAGCCAACTGGACCCGGTGATCACGGTGCTATCGGAAACCGGGGCGGTCCTCGTGACAGACGACGATTACGATTATCCGCACTCCCGCGATGCGATCATTCAATCGTTAACGATTCCGTTTACTGGTACGTTTACGGCACAGGTTCGGGCTTTCGGGACGACCGGCGGCGGCTATAGCATCACCCGCTTACGTGGCTACGGGGCCGGGGCGAACCTGAATGGTTTCATCGACGGGGAAATGTGGGAAGCCACCGACGAGGCGCTGGCCGTGACACTAGAGGACCAACAGCTACGGCTTAGCTTGTCCGGTATTGGGGAAAACGCCTGGGTTACCAACCAGAACGGCGAACGCCTGACAGATTATTACGCGCATATCAATGTCGATGTGCAGCTTGCACGCGGGGGTTGGGTCGTCCACCTGAACCACCGCCAACAAAGCGACGAGCGTTACTATCAACTATCGGTTAACGATCGTGGCCTGTGGCGCTACGTCTTGCGGCAGGGGGCTGATATTACGGTTTTGCGCGATTGGACGACGCACCCCGCGATTGTGCCCGGCGACACACAATTCGACCTGGGTGTGATGACCAACGGCCCCGGCACTGATATTTTTTATGAGGGGAGCTTGCTATGGCGTGGGGTGGATCGCACGCTTGCTAGCGGGGTACTTGGCCTAGGGGTGGGTACAGCGGAAGTGCTGGATGCTGAGGTGGGGGTTGTGTTTGATAACTTGCTGGTTACGGTCCCGGTGCGGACGACGACCGGGGGCGATCTGTTGCCGCAGCAACTCGTCTTGAGCAATGCCAGCCAGATGGCAACCGACCTGGAACGCCGCCGCATCATCCCGGCGGGGGGTGTGTTGCGCTTGAATGTGCCAGAAAGCTCGACGCAATCGCTAGATGAAGGCGTGAGCCGGCTGGCGTTGGGGCGGGGGGCCACCTTCGAGAACTTCGCACTTTCGGCTGAAGTGACCATCAGCGCCAACCAGAACGGGGTCAACGGCTGCGGGTTGTTCTTCCGGGGGCGCGATGATACCGGCTATGTGCTGGCATTCATCGACCAAACCGGCGCGTATGGCCTGGCTCAACGCGACGATAACCAGTTCTTACCGGGTGTGTTCGGGGAGCGCCCACAACTGGGGGCATCCGAGCATCACCTGCTGGTTACCGTCGTGGATGAGCGCATCCGGTATTATATTGATGGGCAGTATGTGGGCGAAATCCGAGCTTTAGCCGAAGCCGGGACGGTTGGGAACGCGGTTGTTAACTACGATCCCAACACGACCACCTGTAACTTTGAAAATAACTGGCTGTGGACGTGGGACGAAGCGCCATCCCAGCCGTGAGGCTAAGCGAAGGTGAGCAAACGCTGCACGATTTTTGCCACAATCGGGGCGACAGCCGCCAGATTTTGTGCTGCTTGTTTCAGGCTTTCGCCCTTAATTTCTAGCAGACGGCGGTTCGGGTTGTCTTTGCTAGCCTCGTTGACCGCATCCTGTGCCAGCGATTCGATGACCTCGGCATCGGCTGGTGGGAGCTGCTTGATCGCGTCGTTCAACTGGTGGATCAAGGCTTGGAGTTGGGCTTTCTCGTCCTCGGCTGTACCTGCTTGGCCGGCGTTAAACGTGACGTTGCCGTAGATGGTTTGCGTCCCGCCCAGGTTAATATTTCCCCCGCTAAGAGAGCCGATGTTGAAGCTCTGATTGCGTTGGTCGATATTACCCCCGGCAACGGTGTTGCCGTCCCCACTGGCATTGACGTTGTTGCCGTCTTGGTTGTTCTGGTCGATGCTCATAGCGTAAGCCTCTTTATCTAAATGTGCGATATGTTCATTATTAATCGAAACAGATAAGGTGTGCAAGTCGTTCAGCAGCTTTTGTACGGTGGCGGAATCGAACCCGGCGCTTAAATCGGCATATTGATATTGCCGGATGTGGTCTGGCAATTGGGCTTTAACCAACACGACCGGGATAACGGGCTTGTTGTTTTCTACGGCGGTGATGAACTCCCAATTGCAGTACGGGCTACTTACCCAGTGGGGCGTTAGTGCGAGCGCGATGGCATCGGCTTGTTTGATCTGGTTCTCTAATTGGGTGCGCCAGGGTTGCCCGGTAATCAATTGATCATCCATCCAAACGGTGTGCCCCCCCTGGGTGAGCGCCGCCTGGAGTTGCTTGGCTTTGTCCGTGTTTTTGCGCGGGTAACTCAGGAAAATCCGCATGTTGCTTGCTCCTAATATTTTTGGTCGATGCCGCGCTGCCACAGCAGCCGGGTTAGCGTGATGCCAGATAAGCTCGCACCCCTTCGGCAACTTCTGGCGGTACCCACTCGGACCAGGTGCTTTCGTTTTCCTGCATCCACAGGTGGGCGGCTTCGTCGGGGGTGAGGTTCTCATCTTCTATGCGTACAAGGACGGCGCTCACATCGTTGATGTCCATCGAAAAGTCGGTGAGGAAGGTTGCGATCTGCGGGAGGCGCTCCGGTAACGTCCCGGCGACCAGCACGCGCACATCGCTAGTGGGGTAGGCACAGCCGCGAGCGCCATCCCAACAGCTGTCGCTATAGGGGGGTTCTTCGAGTTGAACCAGATCGTAACGGGCAATCGGGGATGTGGGTGCCCATAGATAGAGCAAGATCGGTTCGCCGTTGGTGTAGGCGTCTGCCAATGCGCCGAACAAGTCCGCAGTGGAGGTGCTGGTTACCTGGGCGTAGTTGTCGTCTAGTTGGTAGGCTTTGAGCTTCATACAGTTGATCTTGTGTGCTGTCCAGCCGGGGACGCCGCCGTAGAACGCGCCGCCGTTGAAGGTGTTAACGTAATCCTCCAACTGCCGGACCGCCTGCAAATCTGGGGCGAGCGGTTCGATACCGCGTGCGTCATCGCCTGCCACCACGTAACGCGGCACGAACCACCCCTGGACGGCATCGGTAAAGTTGACGCCCAGGTCTGCGATTTGGCCGGTGGTAATGGCCTGATTGACCGTTTCATCGAAGTTGTAGCGTTCGATGATCACATCGACATCGCCACGAACCAAACGCTGGAATGAGGGGACGGTAGACCCCGGTACGGCTTGCGTGGGATGTTGATAACCGGCTTCAATGATGATCCGGGCGACCGCGTTATGAAACAGGGCACTATTCCAGTTGAGGTCTGCAAAGACAACCGGGGTTAGGTCGGCTTCAAAAGCCATATCCAGATACGGTTGATCGGATGTGCCACCGCTGGCGCTGACCTGCGGCGGTGCCCCGACCTGCCGCGTGAAGGCGGTCGCGAAGTCGCGGGCTTGCACTTGCTGGAAGTGCATTTGTGCGCCGACGCGCTGGCTGTCCGCACCGAAATTGAGATCACCGAGTAATGTTGGGATCGTATTGTTGCGGGCGTAATCGGCGGCGGCGGTTGGCTCGGTGGATGCGGCCCCGTTGTAGGCCGCTGTTATAAATTCGAGCGCCGCATACCCGGCAACCGAGAACGGTTCGGCCACACGGCCCACCTGGGCGGCGTAGCGTGCAAGTTGTGCGTCACTCATCACCGCATCCGCCGTTGGTATGACGGATGAGCGCAGCAACCCTTCGGCCTGGCAACCGAGTTCATCCACCACCGCATACGGTAGCGCCTGGTCCACCGCGTAGATCGTCCCCTGATAGTCAATATCGTACAATGCGGATAAAATCTGCCCGGATTCATACGGATTGGTTGCCAGGAACAGCGCCGCCGGGTTCTGATCGAACAGGGCCGCCGCCGCCGCTGCAAAGTCGGTGTCATCTGGTGAAATTTCTTCTGTCCCCAAAACCGTGATGTCTAGCGACTGGGCCGCTTCGGTAAAGGCACGCGCCAGGGAAAGTGAGTTTTGTGATGGGCTGTGGACGGCGATCACATTTGCCACGTTCGCCTCACGGAGGGCGGCGGCTACCTCGGCGGCTTGTGCGCTGTTCGGGGCGGATAAGCGAAAGAATAAGGGGTGATCAACGGTTTGGGCTTGCGGGTCGGTGGAAGCGGGGACGACGACCAAGGCGGGTAGCGCATCGCTGAGGTACGTCTCGCGGATGGCGGTCAAAGCCGGGTCGCTGCCTTCGGCTACAATCACGCCAGCGACGTTCTCCGAAGCGGATTCGGCGGCGATAGTTTCGGCAACGGTCTGTGTGCCTTCGACCGTCCCGCGATCATTTAGCACCCGCACGACAACTCGCTGCCCCTGTAAACCGCCACGCTCGTTGGCGTAATCGGCGGCGAGCTGGACGCCGGCAGCCTGGGCTTGCCCTTGTTCGGCATCCGGCCCAGAAAGTGGCGCGACCACATAGATCAGCGCCTCGCCGGAAAGGGGCGGTGGGGTGGCGGTCGGTGGGGCGGCTTCTGGGGTGGAATCGGTCATAGTCGCACCGCAGGCCGTTAGGATGAACATAAGCACCACGACCAGCAGCGGACGCAGCCGCCGGTTATTAGATGTTAGTAGCATCGGTTTTGTCTCCGTCCTGTTATGTTTGCGAGCCATCGGCTAGAAATACTCCGATAGTAACGTGTACAACTGCCCGATTGTCTCCGGGTCCGATGGGAATACTTGCCCCTCGCCTAACTGTGCGATACGCTGCAACACGTCGAGGTCGGCATCATCGCCATACCCGACCGTATAAATGATGGTCGTACTCTCCATGGCGGCCAGGGCTTGTTCAACGGTGCTAAGGCTGCCGTCGCTTTGCCCGTCCGTCATGGCAACAACGACCTGAGCGCGATCTTGGCCGCCGGGTTGCTGTGCCAGATGATCGAGCGCAAAGACGATGGCATCGTAGAGTTGTGTCCCGCCGCCGGCATTGAGTTGGCGTATCTGGTCGGCCATATTATCGGCGTTCAATGGCTCAAGCGGTTGTACTAACCGTGAGTCACTGGAAAACGCAATTAGCGCCACATGATCGCGGTCACTTTCGATCTGTTCGATGAACGAGAATAGCGCCCCTTTTGCGCCGCTTAACTTTTCGCCCTCCATGCTACCGCTAACATCGACGACTAAGACGATGTTTGCCGGGCGTTTGGTCTGTAACCACGCTGCCCGGATTTCTTCTAGCACCCCCGGCGATGGAACTTGCAATAACGCTCGCGGTTCATCTGGGTTGACATTGAACTCTGGCCGGATGAGCGACCCGGCCACATCTAGCCCCGTCCCGACATCCGCCGAGCGATAGCCGTGAGCCAATACGGTTGCCTGTTGTTCCGGCATTTCGACAAACCGCGCAAACTCTCGGAAAACGCGCCGTTGCGCGTCTGTCACCCAGGGGCCATCCAACAATATTAGCGGATGATCCATCCAGAAGGTGCCTTCCTGCGGGTAGACGGCGACAAGTTCGGTTGATGGGCTGTTTTGGTTGAAGAAGATCACCTTTTGTTCCTGGGTGACGAACGCATCTAGCTGACGCCCCCCTGCTGCGAGGTTACGGACAATCACGCGGTCCTCAGATTCCGCGCCATAGCGATCCACCGTTGCCTCGATTTCGGTGACATAGGCGAGCGCGTCTTCGTTCTGAACATCAGCCGCCGTGAGGCCCTCTAGCTTGTCGTTGGCGGCGTAGAACTCGGCTGTAATCGAGAGCAACCCGGTTGCGGTACTGGCTGATGGGTGGCTCCACCGGAAACCGGGGTCATCTTGTGCGAAGCGCGTCAGGTCTGTCCAGCCGATAGCCGTTTGTGGGTAGCCAGCATCTTCGGCGCGTTCTTGCAACATGGCGATCACAACGGGGCTGAGTGCGTAACGTTCGATGCTGCTGACCAACGGGGCGGCGTCTGGGTTTTGCTCGCGCCAGGCGCGGTCGATCTGCCCGACCCACAGCGACGAATCCGGCGAGATGGCCCCGTAAAAACCGGCTGTTGCCCCGTCGATCATCTGGCCAACGTCCACCGGTTGGGGGTGGATGGGTGGGGTGTCCGGTTCGCGGGTCAGGTTATAGGCGGTGACCAGTTCCAGGAATAGGTCCGCTTTATCGGGCGAATAGGCCAGCGTGAGGGTATCTGCGGGGAGGCTGGGGGGCCAGGTGGTTTCGACGGATGGCGTATAGGCCGGGGGCAACCAGGTTTCGACTTCGGCCCGGTTCGCTGTGATCCATTCGTTGGCGATGGCGTCCAGGGTGGCGGGGGAACGGCCTTCAGCTAGTACCCGTCCCATCGTTTCACCGACGGCTGATCCCGGTATTTGTACGTTTTGCATCAGGTGGACGACATCCGGGTGGGAGGCGACAAAATCTGTTCGTGTGACGCCCCGGTTAAATGCTAATGGCAGATACGGCTCGGTGCCTTGCAGCCAGGTTCCGATGTCGTCAACCGTGCCCTGTTCGGGGTAAGCGACGGGTTGGTACATATAGAAAACTGCCGGGCTGTTGACACGTTGATCGATGGTGTTGAGCATGGTTGTTTCGTCCGGGATGGTCGTCATATCGTAGGACGCATCCAGGCCGTAATCGTTCAAAATTTCGGCATGGCGCTGTGAACAGGCCCACGCCTGGGGGCAGCCGATCAACTCGCCGCGCCCGTCGCCGTCGGTGTCCAGGGCATCGATGACGGCTGGTTTGAATAGGTCGGTGAGGGTGGTAATATCGTACTGCTGGGCGAAGTTATCGGTGGCCATCCAACCCTCGAAGGCGTCGCGCTGACCACCACCGTAGACCTGCCCGATGCGCACCAGGTTGGGATGTCGCGAGAAGCTAAAGTCGTTGGTCGGGAACCAGGCGCTCATGAACACATCGGCAGCGCCGCTATCGACCAATTCAAAGAAGGCTGGCACGGAAGCCCCGTTGACGATCTCGACGGTGTAGCCCATCTCATTTTCTAAGATGGCTTTGGTCACGTAGGTCGGCAGGTAAATACCGTCCCACCAGGTATCGCTGGATACTAAAACAATTGTGTTTGCGTCACGGGTTGTCGGTTGGGCGGGACTAGATGGGCCTGCCGGGTCGTTGCTGGCCCCACAAGCTGCCAGGACTGCCAGCAGCATCAGAACAGGTAGTGTGCGCAGAAATTTGAAAGACATGAGCTTATTCCTCATAGTTTGTAACATACCATTCTGTGAGTGCGTCTAAACTACGAATTGTTGCCGGGCGCATCCGGGAGCTACTGGGGATGTTCTCTTGCACGCCCACTCGTTCCCACTCCGCGATTAGGCCGCCGGTTGTCGGGCAGTCTGGGCAGGCTGGGCGCAAGCCGTAGTCGAGGGCGATGGCCTGTTGTTCGGCACTTAGCAAGAACTCTTTGAATGCGAGGGCGGCTTGCTTTTCCTGGGCGCTGGTTTCGTCGCCAATGTAGATGGCGAAGGGGAAATCGAACCAACTGATCGGGTCTGGGTAGACAATCTGGATGGTTTCTCCCCAGCGGCTTTCGACGCCGGCCATTTCTGTGAGCAGGTACGCCTCGACAAGCTGCCCGGCATCGCCGTTACTGCGCCCGTAGAGCAGCATGTTTTCCGCCCCGACCGGGCTAAAGTCCACCACGGTATCGAATAGATCGCCTAACCAGTTGAGGAAGTCATCGTTCTGCAAGTCGTCGGCGGTGAGGGCGGGGTTATCGTAGTATTCGCCGGCGGCCCCGACCATGGCGGTTAAGCCGGCAGGGTCGCGGATGGGGTGTGCCATCACCAGCTTGAAGCGCCCCCAGTCCGTATCACCAGATAAGGCGGCCCAGTTGTCCTGTAGGGCGGCCTCGTGCATTTGGTCCCAGGAAATCGCATCGGTTCCGAAATGCTCGGTGAGGGCCTGGTATGGCTCCTGCCAGATTCCCCACACCAGCGGCGAGAGCGCCACCGGTTGCGCTCGGTAGCGTCCCCCGGTCAAGAAAATATCCTGCCCGGTGCGGTCTAGCGCATTGACATTGGCCTGGTCTACCCAGATACGGCTTTCGGCTAGCCATGCTGTCGGGATCGTGTCATAGTCACCCTGGCTCCATTTGTTGAGGGCGGTTAAGCCCTGCATAGGGATGATCTCGACCCGTACCGGGCGGCCATCTATGGTGGGGGCGGTGGCGTTGTAGGTGGCTGCGGCCTGGCTAACCCACGGTT
>DAOTUA010000159.1:0-19073 GCA_034437355.1 Anaerolineae bacterium
CCCCCACTATACTTTTTAACAATACAAAATGCTTTTTTTACGTCAATTCAGATTTGAAGCGATTGCCCTGTTTGCGAGGGGCCTTTCAGATGATTGGCAACCTGGCTGGGTTTCACCTCCGACGTAAGCGAATGGGCGCTGGTCCATCCCATCGCACCTACTCATTCTACCCGGACTGTTTCGCCCACGCGCAACGTCCCGCCCCCCCGGTGGACGATGTTCTGCCCAAACTCGACGCCGCGCTGCCCCTGGCGGTAGGTTGCCAACGTCGCTAGCGGTTCGCGCGGGTTGGGGATGTGGCCCGTTTGCGGGTCTACGGTGGTGATGGCACACCGGGCGCACGGCTTGACCACATCGAAGGCGACCTGCTCGGTATGTACAACCGACCACCCATCCTCTGCGAACGGCCCATCGACCCCGCCCACCACCAAGTTAGGCCGGAAGCTCGCCATCGTCAACGCTGCCAGACCGCGCTCGACCAGCTTGTCGTTAAGGTCCGCTAGCGAGGCTTCACTAATCATCAGCAGCGGGTAACCATCGGCAAAACCGACCTGGGCCGGGGCCTTGGCGAAATTCGGGTCTACCCGGCGCACGGTTGATTGCGGCATATGAAACAACCGGACGCGCACGCCTAAAAAATCGCTGGCCCACGCGCTGATCTCATCGCCCTCATCGACGGCGGGCACGGTATCCCGCCAGACGGCCACGGGTTGCGTGGCGGCGGCGGGGCGCTCGGCTAGTGGGACGCGCATCTCGTCCATCCCCGGTGCAGAAATGTGCAGAACCGTATCGCCCAGCCGTGGCTGGATCAACGCCAGGCGCGGGTACTCCCGCTGGGTGATGAACGTCCCGTCTGGCTCTGTAAATACCCAGTGACGGTCATAGCGTGGGCCGGTCTCAACCAGTTCAAGCGACTGGTGCGCCAGGCCGCCACAAGATTTAATCGGGTAAGTGTACAGCGCGGAAATCGTGATCGTCATAGCGGGTTACTCCTTGGTAAGTATTCATGTTTGGGCTGGTTTAGGCGTTATTTTTCAACCGCCGCATGGACCAGCCGAGAATTTCTGTGCGTTGGGCGGTATTGATGACGAACGAAACGGTAATGGCTAGCCCGACCATCAAGAACACCCACAGGTTAACGTTGGTCCAGCTTTGCTGAATGAAAATATAGTCGATCTGCTGGTAGAGGGCATACATCGGTTCTTGGGCGTTAAGGAACATATACGCGAAACCATAAGCCGTCACGATAACGTTAATATCGGCAATTCTAGCGGACCAATAGCGACCGCGCCGCGCCATCTTACGATTGTCCTCCGCCGCTTTCCAGTCCGCCTGGGCCTGCGATTTTTCCATACTGAGTTGCACAAACGAATCGCTAATCGGGCTGAGGCCCTCTAGCGTGTTAGCGATCTGATCGACCTTAGCACGATACTTGGCAATCAGCGCGTCGGATTCAAACTCGCGTTGGCGATAGTTGATCACCAGCATATCCGCAATCTGAAACAGGGCGGTGATCAGCGCGGTGAACACCCAGACTAACGCGCCATCCATAGGCGTTTGGTCCAAAGAAACGTAAGTCGTCAGCCCGTCAAAAAATAACGCGATCACCAGCGCCAATATCCACACCGGGGAAATATTCTTGCTGCGCCCGCGCACCCAATCCCACACCCGACGATACCAGCGCGCATCGACTGCCGCCGTCAACTGTGCGACCGACAACTGCGGCCCGACCTGCTGCGATAAATCTCGGAAGTAATGCGTCCAGAGTTGATCAATCGTCATTTGACCATCGGTGAAGGTGTGGTTGCCGCCGATATACTGTACCCCGGTCGCATTACGAACCGCCTGGATAAATACATTATACAGAAAGCGCCGATCTTGCTGGAACGTCTCTGGGTACTGCTTCCAGCGCGGCAGCATCTTCTGTTGGATGTAGTCGCTCTCATAACCCATCAGGTTATAGACCAACTGCCACGCCTCCTCCGCCTTAATATCAAGCTGATCGACGTTGATCTCCTGGGGCGGCTGTTTCTCGATAGACTCTTGCTGGGTCAAAACGATGTCGGTGTCCTCCTCGTGGATTTGTTGCGCCTCCTGGGTTTGTTGCTGATGCTGGCCCGGCTGGGGTGGGTTGGGGTTGCCCGTCACCTGCACCCCCATCACGCCGCCGAGTTCCATTTTTTCTTCCAATACCAATAGCGCGAATTCCAACTCATCTAGCGGCACCTGATAAGCAATCGGCACGTCGATATGGAAAACCGGTTCTAGCGCGTACAACCCATCTTTAACCTGATCCTGATAGAACAGGCTTAACGGCTGGTCATTTTTGCCGATGTTGGTGATCTCGCTGAGCATATCATCGACGGCTGGGCGGGCGGGTTCGTGCTTCTGCTGGCACCAATAGGCGATCACTGCCGCCACCCGCTTACGGACAATCTCCTCGATGCGGTCGAAATCTTCATCTAGCTCATGCTGATAAGACTTTAACGGGTCTATCGCCACTTCAGTAATGAGACCCTTCAGTCGTTTTTCAGAATCGCGAATACCAGCACGGTCGAAGGACAGTTCCAGATACTTTTCGATGCTCATCGCTCGGTTTGGGGAGTCCTTTCTCCAAAGGTTGTGGGGCAGGATGACAACTCACCATATATCATATAATACGTTCTATGTGAAATTCAAAATGCGTCAGGTTTGGTGGGTTTTCACCCCCAATCCCACCCCTTTTTCCAGAAAAAGTGTAACTGCTCAGCCTTCCCCTCACCCCGGCGCTAAAGCGCCACCCCTCCCCCACTATCGCCGCTTTAGCGGTGGGAGGGAGGGGTTTGACCACCTTCGGCCATGTTCACCCTGCTCTGATCTGGGTATGTTCAAGCGAAGGAACTGAGTAGTTGCGAAAAAGTGGATAAAAAGCGTCCGTTTCACACCAATCATATAATAGGTGACAATGCCCCGTTTTTGGATAGCCGAAACCTTAATGTTTGTTGGTAAATCCCCCGCTTTCGCGTTTTAGTCCAGGCCCACCCGTGGGCAGGCATCCCGCAAGAAACAGCTTGCACATCGTGGCGACCGTGCGCGGCACACCTCCCGCCCAAACATGACCATCAGCGCGTTCCAGTCGCCGTAATACGCGCTGGGGAGAACCGCCTCTAGTGCCCGCCCGACCTTCTCCGTCCCCTTGACCGTCGGCGCGATCAGCCCCAGCCGCTTAGCGATACGATCCACATGCGTATCAACCGTAATGTGATCCGTATAGCCAAACGCGACATAGCGCACCAACACCGCAACCTTATAACCGATGCCTGGCAAGGCCATCAGCGCGTTGAGGTCCTGCGGGACGTTGCCATCGTGTTCATCCAGCAGCAACCGCGCAATTTCCATAATGTAGTGCGTTTTATTGTTGTAGAACGACGCCGGGCGGATCGCCTCGCGCACCGCTTCCGGGCCAGCCGCCAGCACTGCCGCTGGGGTATCGGCCAGCGCAAATAAAGCGGAGGCCGCCGCTGCCGTCTGTTCTTCCCGCGTCTGCGTGCTGAGCATCGCGGCTATCAATGCCTGGAATGGCTGCCCCGTGTACGGGTGCATACTGGTTTCGTCCCATCCGGCAGAGGCGGCTTGCAGGCGCTCATAAATAAGATCGACATCGGGCGGGGTCGTCATTCGTCGCTCACCTCCGGCTCTACCTTAGATACCATTACCCGGTCGATGCGGGCGGCGTCCATGTCTACCACTTCAAAGCGTAACCCGCCATATGTAAAAACATCCCCGATGCGCGGCACGCGGTCCAGGCGGGCCATTACGAACCCGGCTAACGTGCGATAAGACCGCGCTTCGCCTGGTGGCAGGTCAAAAACATCTGGCAATACATTATCGAAACGCGCTAGCGGCATCCGCCCATCCAATAGCCACGATCCATCTTCACGCTGGACGGCTTCCGACTCGTCGGCGTCAATATCCCCGACGATCTCCTCGATCACATTGTTGAGCGTTAACAGGCCGTCAACGCCGCCATGCTCACTAATCACTAGCGCAACGTGTATCCCGGAGGACTTGAAAATTTGTAAGGCACGAGATGCCAGTGTTACCCCAGGGATAAACAAGGGAGGCCGCATCACTCGTGTTATCTCCAGGCTTTCGCCACTTACCAAGGGTGCCAGCAGGTCTTTAGCCTTCACAATGCCGATCACGTTATCCACATTACCATCACATACCGGGTAGAAACTATGTGGTGAGCCGGTGATGATCTCTTTCATCTCATCAATCGGTTGATGCAGGCTTAGCGAGGAAATATCCGGGCGGGGCGTCATAATGTCGGATACGTATTTCTCGTCCAACTCCAGCACCCCGCGCACCATCGCCACTTCATTAGTTTCAAAAACGCCTTCACTGCTCCCTTTTTCGACCATGTTGATCACTTCGGCATCGGTTGGGGGCTGCTCGGCATCGGGGTCGATCCCCATCAGCCGGATGATCCCCTCCGTCGATTGACTTAACAGCCACACCACCGGGGCCGCCAGCCGAGAAACCCGCGACATCGGGATCGAAATATTGGCGGAGATGGCATCCGGGAATTGCATAGCAAGGCGCTTGGGGACCAGTTCACCCAGGACCAGCGATAAATAAGTGGTGAAGATCACCACGCCAGCAATCCCAAGCGGCTCTGTGTAGGCGGTACTAAGGGGTGTCACCCCAGCGAGCCAGTCGCCCAATTGCCGCCCTAGGGTCGTCCCGCCAAACGCCCCAGCCCCAATACCCACCAGCGTAATCCCGATCTGAACCGTACTCAAAAAACGATTGGGGTCCTCTTTTAGTTGGAGCGCAACGGCAGCCCCCTCGTGCTTTTGGTCCGCCCGCGTTTGCAGGCGGCTTCGTGTGGCGGATACCACCGCAATCTCCGACATTGCTAGTACGCCATTGAGGAGTACCATCAATAAAATGACAAACAGTTGTAACATGAAGGTAGACAATCTCTATTTGTTGTTGATTTTATTCGGACAGACCTTATTATATGTATCGACACTAAAGAAGACCACCGATCACTCACCCCGAAACGACAGCATAGGACGGGGCAACCCCAGATAACCATGACCTTCACACAATCCCAACTATCACCGCTATATGTCCGCGACGTGCAAATCGACATCCCGCTAACGCTGGCACCGATGGCAGGCCACACCAACCACGCCTTCCGGCGGCTTGTCCGGGAGATTGGCGGGTGCGGGTTGGTCTGCACCGAGTTGATCAGCAGTAACGCCATGCAATATCACGGGTCCCGCCAGCGCACACTAGACCGTTTCGACTGGACGCCAGACGAAACGCCGTTTGCCGTGCAGCTTTTCGGTCACGATCCGGATCATATGGCTGCCGCCGCGCAGGTCGTTGAGGACAGCGGCGCAGACCTGATTGACATCAACATGGGCTGCTGGGTGCCGAAAGTCGCCAAGAAAGGCGGCGGCGCGGCCCTGCTCAAAGATGTGGATAGCGCCCAGGCGGTCGTTGCAGCGGTGGTGGATGCCGTCTCCGTCCCGGTGACGGTCAAGGTCCGTAGCGGCTTTGAGGACGGCGAAACCACGGCGATTCGCTTTGCACAAGCCGCGGAGTCTGTCGGGGCCGCCGCGATTGCCGTTCATGCCCGTTACGCCTCACAGGGGTTTAGCGGCCAGGCCGATTGGTCCGTTATCCGCCAGGTTAAACAGGTGGTAGACGATATTCCCGTTATCGGTAATGGAGATGTGTTCAGCGCCGCCGATGCCCGCGCCATGTTCGAGCAAACCGGCTGTGATGCCGTCATGATCGGGCGGGCGGCCCTGGGGAAGCCATGGCTATTCCGGGCGATTGAATACGAATTGCGCACCGGTGAACCCCTCGCGCCCCCCTCTCGTGCCGAGCGTGCCGCCTACGCGCTGCGCCATGCCGATCTTACGCTCGCGACCACCACCTTACCGGAGGCGGTCGCCGTGCGGGAATTACGCGGGCAACTCAGCAAGTACGACCTGGATCGCCCCGGCGAGCGGTTCATCCGTAATCGGTTGGTGCGCGTACAAACCCGCGCCGAGGTCGAAGCGATCTTGCGCCCACTCATCTACCGAAGGTAAGGCCACCGCTTATCCGTTCGGATTAACAACCGTGCGCTATTATTCCCATCATTATTGGTTTAGCGTAGGTTTTGTCAGCGGTCAATGCGATAGCTTCACGTCCGATCACAATGTTAAAAACGTCTGACTGCCTCTCAGGTGGCGGTTATTTTAGATTAAATTCATATTTACTTATAGTTCATAAAGGGCCATTAACATTGAACTTGAAGTAAAACTTTATCTGTTCAAAACCTTCAGGAGTTTCTGAAATATGCGTAAGTTTACTGTTGTTTTGTTTGCTGTTTTAACCGTGCTGGCCTTGGCGCTACCGGTCGTCGCACAGGAAGATACCATCGCGGACATCGTGGTTGCCTCCGCAGGTGCCGATGAACCGGAGTTCGCTACCCTGCTAGCCGCTGTCCAAGCAGCAGACCCGGCTGTGCTGGAGGCCCTTTCTGACCCGGAAGCCGAACTGACCGTCTTTGCACCGACGGATGCCGCCTTCGCCGCGCTGCAAGAAGCACTCGGTGAAGAAGCCTTTGGCGAAATCCTAGCGGATACCGAAATGTTGACGGGCATCCTGCTTTTCCATGTCTTAGAAGGCGTGGTCATGTCTGAAGATGTGGTGGCGCTGCTGGAAGATAACGACGGTGCTTTCTCGGTTCCCACGCTTAACGGGCAATACCTGGATGTCACCATGGATGAAGAAATGGGTATTCAGATCGACGGGGCACCCCTCAACATGGACCTGATCGACATCGAAACCGCCAACGGTGTGATTCATGTGATTGATGCTGTAATCGTGCCCGAAAGCCGCACCATTGCCGAAATCGTCGTTGAGAGCGCCGAGGCCGAAGAACCAGAGTTCAGCACGCTGTTAACAGCAGTGACCGCCGCTGATCCGGCTGTGTTGGAAGCGATTAGCGATGAAGAAGCCGAACTGACCGTTTTTGCACCGACAGACGCAGCTTTCGCAGCAGCAGCCGAGGCGCTCGGTGAAGAGGCGTTCAACGCTCTGCTTGAGGACCCAGAAGCCCTGACGAACGTCCTGCTCTACCACGTTGTAGACGGCGCGGTCTACTCCGGTGATGTGGTGATGCTACTAGAAGAAGCCGACATGGAAGGCATGATCGAAGTTGAGATGTTCAACGGCGACCTTGCCACAGTCGAAGTGACTGAGGACGGCCTGACTATCGCTGGCGCAACCATCGTCGTAACCGACATTGACGCCGGTAACGGTGTGATTCATGTCATCGACGCGGTGATGCTGCCACCATCCGGCGAGTAAATTTATCCGCTTACCTTAAAAAAACGGACCCGATCCAATATAGATCGGGTCCGTTTTTACGTTGGGTATATCGCTACGCCTGATGTGAGTGGTGTTTTTTTGCAGGCGCGTTGACCCCACCCCGGCGCTAAAGAGCCGCTCCTCCCATCATTCCCCTTCACCGAAGATGAACCGTTAGCCGTCCGCCATAACCGCATCGACTGCTTCCGCTAGCGTGCGCAGGCTATTGACGTAATAGCAACCATCGCTGCGACGGGCATATTCGGGCATATCACTATCCCCCGTCCCCCACTCGCCGGGATGCTCCGGCACAAACCATATCAAGCGCCGCGCCTTGCGTTGCAGGTCGGCGGCAATATCCAGGCGCGGGTCGCGGTAATTGTTGCGCCCGTCCCCCAGGATGATCACGGTCGTGCGGCTGTTCATGCTGCCCATATGATCTTGACGGTAGGTATCCAGGCTGGTGCCGAGGTCGGTTGCGTAATAACCTGGCGGGTTGGCATCTAGCGCCCGCTGGACGGCCTCTTGCGTTTCGTATTCCCGGAAGACATGGCTGATCTCGGCGAGATCGGCATTAAACACAAAGCTATTGGTCTTGGCCACCTGATCTTGCAACTCGTAGATCAACGTGAGCAGAAACTCGGCACAATAGCGCACCGACGTACTCACGTCGCAAATCACGACCAGCGACGGCTTAACATGGTTCGACTTGTGCTTGAGTTCTAGCGGGACGCCCCCGTAACGCAGGTTGGCCCGCATCGTGCGGCGGATGTCTGGCTTGCCGATGCGGGCGCGGCGCTGCCGGAGGGCGGCCCGGCTGCGCAGCTTAGCCGCCAGCCGCCGAATCTCTGACCGGATTTGCTCGACCTCGTTGTGGCCCAAAGCCTGGAAGGGGACATCCAACACATCGTCTTTGGGTTGCGGCTCGGACTGCGCCATATTTTCCGCAAGGGTGGCCCCGGCATACTGCGAGACCTGCTCGGATAACCCGTCTGCGTTTTGTTCTAACATTTCACGAATTTCATCGAGTTGGTCTTGCCCCATGCCCATCGCTTCTAACTGCGCCATCAACTCCGCGATTAGCTCTTGAATGTCGCGCATCCCGGCTTGCTGCTGCATCCGGCGTTCCATCCAGCGGCGGTTATTGATGTTATCGCTATCCATCATGCCGGACTTTTGCGCCATCTGTTGTAGCTGTTCGTCGCTAAACAGGTTGCCGTCAATCAATTGGCGCATGAGTTGTTGTAGGGCGCTCAGGTCACCCATAAGCGATTGCAGCGCATCCTGTAACTTTTGTTGGTCCTCACCAGACAAATTATCCGGGATGTTCTCCATGGGCGGTTTATTTGCCGTGAAAAACAACGGGAAAAAGTAGTCGAACGCACGGCTGTTCTTGTTCTCTTTGATGAGCGTGGTCCGTAGCACTTCCTGGAAAACGTCACGATTGTTGGCCCCGGTAAGCTCGATTGCTCGCATGGCATCCTGGGCTTCTGCCAGAGAAATTCGCACACCCGAAGCCCGCATCGCCCGTATAAACTCAATAATTCGCTGGTCCATGGTTCACAACGCCTTTATTCACAACTCAAAATAGGGGGTATAAACCCACTATAGCATATTTTAGGTGAGGGTAGGCTAAGCCCTGAGGTGAAGCCCCTGAGCAGTTACTGAAAATGTAGGGTGTGCAAAAATCAACACCCCTGGCCTATAATCCATACCATTTGATCGAAGCAGAATTGAGAAAACCCACATTGATTAGCTTCATCACCCAGGGGATCACAATCGGGTTTAGTGCCGGGGCCATGCCCGGCCCGATGCAATCCTATTTGATGAACACCGCCCTTAAATACGGCTGGCGACGGGCGCTATTGGTGGTGATCACGCCGCTGCTGGTGGATATTCCGGTGATTGTGGCCGTCTTGCTCGCGCTGGATGCGCTCGCGGATGTTGTCCCAGCTATCATCGACGCGATCCGCGTGGTTGGCGGGGTGTTTGTGCTGTACCTGGCACGGGCAGCCTGGCTAGACTATCGCGCCGGGGTCACGCTAACCGATGGCATTGACGGCAGCCCCATCGACCGAACCGAGCCACCCCACCGCACGTTTTTACAGGCGTTGCTGATGAACGCGCTCAGCCCTGGCCCCTATCTGTTCTGGACGACCGTTAACGGCCCAACACTGCTACGGGCGCTAGAAACGTCGTTGTGGTGGGGGGTGGCTTTCGTGGCAGCGTTCTATATCACTTTTTTGGGGGGATATGCGGTGTTGGCGCTAGCGATTGGCCGTCTACGCGGCATTGACCCACACCTGACGCGCAACCTGCTGTTGGTAATTGCGATCTTGCTGGCTGGCTTTGGGATATTCTTAATCTGGCAGGGGGTCCGTTGACGATGACAAAACAACCACCTAAACACCTGGAGTATCTGATCTTGGCCGCAATCCTGGGCGGGTATCTGCTGGTGGCGGGGCTGTACGCGCTGCAAACCGCCCCCTGGCAAGCCCCGGATGAACCGGCCCATTATAACTACATCGCTCAAATTGTCGCGGTGGGCTGTTGCCCGGTCATCGAGATGGGCGACTGGGACCAAACCTATTTGGATCAACTCAAGTCGAACAAATTCGACCCAACCTTAACAGCGGACCTGCCGACCATTCAATATGAGGATCATCAACCGCCCCTGTACTACCTGCTGGCGGGGGCGGCTTACCGCTTCACCAACGGATCGCTGCTGGCGGTGCGGTTGTTTTCGGTGATGTTGGGGGCGGGGGGGGTGCTGTGTGCGTATGCCCTGGGCCGGGTGATGCTTCCTCGGCGGCGCGGTGTCGCCCTGGCGGGGGCGGCGCTGGTGGCTTTTATCCCGCAGCATGTCGCCATCTTAGCAAGTGTCAACAACGATGCGCTGGCGCTGCTGTTGGTCGCGGCGACGTTGCTATTATGCGCGGTCTACCTGAGCCAACGCGGGGAAGCTGCCACTTACCGCCGGGTAAAGGCCCTCTTTAGCACCGGCCTGATCGTCATCTTATTCGGCGGGACGTTGGGCGCGTGGAATGGCTGGCATACTGGTGTTTTGATCCTGGTGGGGGTGGCGTTGGTCCTGTTGGTGACGCTTACGGGCCGGGCCGGGCAACAGGCGAGTTATCATATCATGCTGGGAACGCTGTTGGGGTTGGCGTTCGTCACCAAGGCGACCGCGTATTTCCTGGTGGCGGTCGTGGCCCTGGCCGTGATCTTACGCCCCATCGTGATCGCCGCCCAGACGCCTATCGGTAAGGGGGCGGGCGTGGCGCTGAAAGTGGCGGCGGCGCTTAGCAAGCTGGACATCCCACAGACCAACGCCACCGCACGCAACCCCCCCCGCCGCCTGGGGTGGCGCTTTGGATGGGGGCTATTGCGCAACGCCCGCGAAGCCTATGCCCCGATATTCCGACGCCATACCCGCCGCATCGTGCGCGGGCTGGTGCTTGTGCTGAGTGTGGGGGTGGCCTTTGGCGGGCTGTGGTGGGCACGCAACCTGATGACTTATGGCTTCCCGGATATACTCGGCTTGGTGGCGCATGATGCGGTTGTCGTCGGGCAACTGCGCACCGCCGAACAGATCGAGCAGGTCGGGTGGGCGGGCTACTTGCAGGGCGCGATTCAGACCACGTTTAATAGCTTCTGGGGCCAGTTGGGGTGGATGGCGCTCCCCCTCCCGGCGAACTGGTATCCGATCATCGGCGGGATGGTGGCGGTTGCCGGGGCCGGGTTGGTCGTAGACATCGCCCGCGCCCGGCGTCAAAAGCTGGCGTTACCGTCCGCCCGGCAGGTGATCATCGGCGTGCTGCTCGGCCTAACCGGGATCGCGGCGCTGGCCCAGTACACCTATTACAACCTGACGTTCTATCAGGTGCAGGGGCGCTATCTGTTTGTGGCGTTGGTCCCGTTTGCGCTGCTAATTGCCGCCGGGTTCGATGGCTGGCGACGGCTTATCACCGATGCCGTTCAATATCCATTCGTCGCCCGCTATGCGCCCTATGCCGTGCCGTTAGGCGTAGCGGTGGCCTTCGGCGCGATGAACTTATGGCTGCTGCGGTTTGTTGTCCCGGTGTTGGCCCCATGACGCACCGTAACACCCTTCTAACTTGGATCACGTTGGCGGCGCTGCTGATGGTGGCGGCGGGGTTGCGCCTCGCTACCGTGGATCGCTTTCTGCCGTACATGGACTATTCCGACGAGAGCAATATGTTTCTGTTGGCGGTCGATATGCGCGGCGACGAGGTGCCACTCGCGGCAGATTACGGCGCACCGCTTACCGGGGCCTGGTTGGACGGCTACCCGCCGCTGTTCCCATGGTTAAGCGTGTGGGGGCAACGTCTGCTAGAGGCGACGACGGATCGGTTTCTGTTCCCGTATGATTATATTGGCGCGATGCGTGCCCCCACCCTGATCGCCAATGTGCTAACCGTCGCGATCATGTTTGCGTTAGGGGTATCGGTAGCGACGGAGGCCGGCCCCCGTTGGGCCACGTTGACGGGCGGCTTAGCCGCGCTACCCTACGCCATTTCTGCGCCCATCGTAGATGTAGGCAATCTGGCTATCCCCGATTCGTTTATCCCGCTGGGGTGTGCCGTGGCGCTGTTCGGGGCCGTCCGTGCCATCACCCAGGATAAACCGCTATGGTTAGTCTGGAGCCTATTAGGGGCAATTGCGGCGATTTACCTCAAATACTCAGTGCTGGTTGGGCTGTTGGCGACGGGCTACGCGGTGATCGTCCTGATCCGGCGGCAGGGATGGCGTGTGATGCTGCCCTGGCTGGTATTGTTGGCGGCGATCTCTGCGATCACGGCGGGTTATTTGATCTGGGGCTATGGCGCTCTCGGCCTGGAAAACCGTGAGGCGTCTAACTTTCGCGAAACCGGACTGGTGTATATGTTCGATCTACAGCGCAACCGCATTAACCTACTTACGGCAATTGACATTTCGTTAGGAAGCTGGCCACTACTCGGTGGGCTGGTGCTGGGGGGGGCGGCGCTTATCCGGCGGCGTGCCGGATGGCTGGCCTTGCTGGTTCCGTTTGTAATCGCCAATATCCTAATGACCTCGAGTATCGTCTATGCCAGCCCGGAGCTAGGCGGCTATGGGCGGATTCGGTTTGTGTTCCCGGCGGCGTTGGGGCTTAGTGTGCTGTGGGCATTAGCGGTCTGTGATGGGGCGCGTTGGCTGGCGGGGCGGTCGGGGTGGCTGGCCGCGGCGATAGCCGGTGGGCTGGCGCTCGCGGTGATCCTCCCGGCGATCCCGGCCAATGTGCAGCAGATTCGCCACTATGCCACCACCGATACCAACCTGATCTTGTGGCGTTACAGCGATGCCAGCTTGCCCAACGATGGCCGCATCCTGACACCGCGTTTTTCCCGGACGCACGTTGTCTGGAACCGTCCGTACAGTGGTTACGACGGTAAAACCTTCCGATGGGCGCACAACGAGACCCCCTACACCTTCGACCCCGCCGCTACTCACGCCGAGGGGATTCACTACTTTGTTTATACTGCGGTGGACCGGGCCGAACGTCTGAATACCCCGGCGATGGATGACTGGCTCGGCCAACTATATTTGCTCAAGACGATAGCCACGCGCCCCGCGTACGTCAGCGGCGAGACCACCTACATCTACCGGATGACGCCACCACAGCAGCAACTTAGCGTGCCATTTGGGGATCGGATTCAGTTGGTCGGCTACGATCTGAGTGCGACGACCCTTGAACCGGGCGATAATTTACAAGTCCGCCCATACTGGCAGGCCGCTGCCCCGCCCGCCGTTAACTATGCGATGTCGGTACAACTCAGCGCACCTGATGGCAGCTTGATCGCCCAACAAGACGGCCCCCCCGTGACCGACGCCCGGCTCCCGCTAACGTGGGATGATCCCGATGAACGGCTGATCGGCGCACAGGCCACGCTCACGATCCCACCACAGGCGGCACCGGGGGCTTACACGCTAGCGATCATCCTGTATAACTTTGAAACCGGGGCGCGGCTATCTGCCGGTGGCGGGGACGCCTATCAAGTGCCCGTGACCGTGCGCTAGCCGAGTGTACCAGCCCCTACGACACCCGGCACATAGCGGGTATACGCGATAATTGGCAGCGGGGCGCGGGGTAGCAGCAGATCAAGGGCTTCGCTGATACTCGCCTGTTCCTCCGGCCTGCCAAGCGGGGCCAGCGCCAGGCTTTCGATCCCTTCCAGGCGATGATCTCGCACCAGGCGTAACGCCACCGCATCGACAAAACGCGGGCGGGTACTCCCGACCGGGCTTTCTCTCACGATTAAAAATGCTAAGCGCGGTTTGCTTTCTCGCCATACCCACACATCCCCAGGCCGCAGCCGCCCGCGTTTGGCTTGTTTGCGGTAGCTGGCGATGGCTGCCGGGTAACGCCGCTGGAGTTCGGCGGCGAACGGTGTGACCTCGGCGCGGCCCTGGGCGTTGATCCCGACGCCGAGCGTTTGCAACCGGGTTAAAAACGGGTCGCCGTTGGTGTAGGTGAGGGGCATTGGGCGTCTTTTACTCCCATTCGATGGTGCCGGGCGGCTTGCTGGTGATGTCGTAAACGACACGGTTCACGCCGCGCACCTCATTCACGATCCGGCTAGAGACCCGCGCCAGCAACTCATACGGGAGCCGCGCCCAATCTGCGGTCATGAAGTCGTCGGTCGTGACGGCCCGCAGCGCGATCACCTCCTCGTAGGTGCGATTATCGCCCATCACGCCCACCGCTTTGACCGGCAGCAACACCGCGAACGCTTGGGATGTACCGATCCCGTCGTCGTGGCGTAGTAGGTTATCCGCCCGCAGTTCTTCGCGCAGGATGGCGTCAGCCTCGCGTAGCTTGTGCAGGCGTTCCACCGTCAGATCGCCCAAACAGCGGATCGCCAAGCCGGGGCCAGGGAACGGCTGCCGCCATACGATATGCTCTGGTAGGCCGAGCGCCTCGCCCACACGCCGCACCTCGTCCTTAAACAGATCGCGCAGCGGTTCGACCAATTGGAAGTGCAGATCGTCCGGTAGGCCACCCACATTGTGATGGCTTTTGATCACCTTGGCGTGCTTGCTATTGGCGGCGCTCTCGATCACGTCTGGGTAGATCGTCCCTTGCGCCAAGAAATCGACCTGTTCGCTCAGGCGGCGGGCTTCCTCCGTGAATAAGTCAATAAACACACGCCCGACCACCTTACGTTTTCGTTCCGGTTCGGTAACGCCGGCTAGCTCGGACAAAAACATTTCTTCCGCCCGACGTGTGATCAGCGTCATGTTGCGCTCATGCCGAAAGACCTGCACCACCTCATCGGCCTCGTTTTTGCGCAGCATCCCGGTATCAATAAAGACAGCCGTCAGCCGTTCTCCGACCGCCTCCTGGAGCAGCGCCCCGGCCACGGCGCTATCGACCCCGCCGCTTAAACCGAGCATTACCCGCCCGTCAGCGCCCACCTGCGCCCGGATGCGATCAATCGCATCGTCAATGAAGGCGGCAGCAGACCAGCTTTCCTGGCAACCGGCGATGCTCAACACAAAGTTACGCAACATCTGGACGCCGTGCGGGGTGTGGCTTACCTCTGGGTGGAACTGCACCCCGTACAGGCCGCGCACCGCATCCCCGATGGCGGCATAGGGTGAGTTGGGCGTGGTGGCGAGTCCCGCGAACCCATCCGGCGGCGCGTCGATGCGGTCGCCATGCGACATCCACACCAATTGCTCGGCGTCTAGCCCGGCAAATAACGCGCTCGTCCCCTGTAGCTGGATGTGCGCGTGCCCGTATTCGCGGCGCTGGGCGGGGGCCACCTGACCGCCCAGCCGGTGGGTGAGCGCCTGCATCCCGTAGCAGATGCCGAGCGTCGGCTTTTCTAGCACGTAGGCCGGGACCTGGGGCGCATCGGCGGCGTAAACGCTGTTCGGCCCACCAGAGAGAATATAGCCACGGGGCTGATGTTGGTTGACGGTGGCGGGGTCGTCATCGGGGAAGAATACCTCGGCATACACGTTTTGTTCGCGTACCCGGCGGGCGATCACCTGGGTGTACTGCGAACCGAAATCCAAAATGACGATACCGCCTGTGCGTGGGTCGCTCATGGGTTAGTCTGCCAGTTCGATCTTGCCGTCGTTCATGCTGGTGATCGTCGCCAACGACACGATCTGGGTGTTGGCGTAACCGTGCTTAGCGAGTAACTCGCGCCCGCCCTCGAACGATTTTTCCACCACACAGCCGATCCCGACCAGATGCGCCCCGGCACTTCTAACAATGCGGGCCATGGCGAGTAACGTCTGCCCGGATGCCAGGAAATCATCAATAATCAGGACGTGTTCGCCCGCGTGCAAAAACTCCGCGCTAACAAGCAAACTCGTTTCGCCGCCCTTGGTGTGGCTCGGCGCGGTTTCCAGGAAAACCGGGCCGGACATGGTGATCGGCTTGCGTTTGCGGGCGTAAACGACCGGCACGCCCAACGCAACACCGGTCATCAGGGCGGGGGCAATGCCGGAGATTTCCGCTGTGAGGATGCGATCAACGTGAATCTCGCTGAACTGTTGGGCAAATTCTGCGCCGATAGCTTGCATCAGGCCCGGCAAAACCTGATGGTTCAGGATACCGTCGATCTTGAGAATACCGTTACCGAGGTTCTCGCCTTCTTCGGCAATGCGCTGCTTGAGAATAGAAAGGGACATAGGCTAGGCCTCCTCTTGTGGTGGCGGGGTACGGCCCCCGGTTTCTTCGTAAACATCAGCAAAAAATGTGTCGAAATGGAAACCAAGCGGCTTAAACACCTCATACAGCGCGGCCCCGGCGCGTTGGCCAGCCTCAGTGTTGAGCGCGGCGCTCATGGTTGCCTGGTCTGTAAAGTAGATTTCCAGAATCCGATGAAATGGGGATGGCCCCTCCGGGCGTGCCAGCACATCCACCACTTGCCGCCGTTGAATATCCGGGATTTGCTCAACCATCGCCAAAAAGCGCGTATACCCGGCCTCGAAATCCGCTGTCCGTGATGCCTGCGGTCGATAAAACAGAATACTGAACTTGACCATCAGCCGGGCGTATTAATCGCGGTTCCCGCCGCGCAACAACAACCCGACGATCAACCCCAACGCGAACAGAAGCGCCACCAACATCCAGTTAACACCGCCTGCTGTGCTTGGGGTGGTCGGCGGGGTGGCGGGGGCCTCACCATCGACCACATCCGCCGCTTGTTCCAGGCCCTTGGCGATGGCCTCCGCCTTTTGTTGGACGGCCTCAGTCGGGCTATCGGCACTTGTCGCCTGCTGCCGGACCTGCTGCGCAGTTTCACGGAGTGCCTTGGCTGCATCGGACCGACTGTGATCGGCGGTTTCGGCCAGTGAAGCAGCCAGGGCTTGCATTTCCGGGGTGAGGGCTTCTTCGGCACTACTGTAAACCGGGTCGTTTGGCGGTGGGACGGGCAAGTCATCCACCGGGGTATCTTTCCACTTGGCCCCCTCCTCGATCAGCATCTTGGGGATGCCGTCGATAATCGGGTATTTGTAGTCGCTATCCTCGCAGACTAGCCAATACTCACGCTGAACCGTCAGCTTGCCGGGGTCGTCGCCTTTATCCGTGTAATGAACCGCGACCGGACAACGCAAAATCTCCAATAGTTTTGGGTCAAGTTGTGCAGTGGGTGATGACATATCCGTTATTTGCCTGCTCTCTTTAATCGGTCGTTTCAGGCAAAATCATAACGTATTCTGGTGGGCGAAAACAGCCTGTATCATGAGTGGATTGTTAGCACCATCGCATCTAGGTTTACGGTAGCTTTGTCTCCACACCCCTATACTACGTTCTATGTGAAATTCAAAATGCGTCAGGTTTGGTGCGGTTTTACCACTTTCGGCCATGTTCACCCTGCTCTGATCGGGGTGTGTTCAAGCGAAGTACCTGAGTTATAACAACTATTTTTTGTGAAAATCGAAGAATTTCACAACTAAAGTTTTGGTCAATCTTTTGCAAAAGCTTGTGCATATTCGCGAGTGAAGCCCCTGAGCAGTTACAGCAGAAATCCGCTATTTCACATCAGGCGTATACGCCCGCTAAACCGGCGGCGGGTAGTTGCCCGCAAAGGACCAACGCGCCCCACCAGCCAGCACGCCCACCCCAACCACAATCAATACGACAGTTACAACAATCACAACCGTGCTAGCGATGTAATAATTACGGTTGCTGGCCCGCTTGCGGAAGGGCAAATAGAGATGCGCCGCGATCAGCACCACCGTCATTACGGCGGCGTGTGTTGCGGAGTTGCGCAGGTTGTAGGCGTTGGCGATCCCGGCATTGCTGAGCGCCCCGCCAAGCACAACATAATAAACCATCCCGATCACCCACTGTAAGCCGATCAAACTGCTAAACGTGACCATGATCAGGCGGGTGGCGCGGTCTTGCTCGCGCTTGGTGAACAGGCTATATGCCATAAATACAAACGCTACCGCTGCCGCCAAAACGACAAGCCAGCGTAGCCCGGTGTGTGCGTAATATAATCCGTTCGTCATGCTGTATCCCTTTGCTGTTTGCACATAACCGTATTGCTTTTACCATGCCCGGCTTACATTCACAACCTGATCCTGCTGATGGGGTGGCGGCGACACACTTTTTCATCGTAGGCTCAGGTTTTTAACGTTGAAATCTGTGTAGGTGACTGCTATAGTGTAATTCACTTTGGGAGATAGTATAAAGGCAGTACAGCGGTCTTTGGAACCGTTAGTCCTGGTTCGAATCCAGGTCTCCCAGTGAAGGTGGGGAACCGTTCCCCCTCCCCCCCCCAACGGTTCCCTGCCTTCTTCAATTTAAACCCAGATGTCAATTTGACGCCCTTCGGTTGCCTCCGATACAATAACCCTATAACCCACTTGTGAAGGTGCTGTGGCATATGCTCCCAACCTTACCGATCATCCCCCAATATAAGATGCTATTGTGTTACGACATCAAACGCGGCATTAATACGATCTACTATCGCTATATGATGAACGAGTTTGTCCCGGCCTTAACCGAAATGGAAATCTATCTATTGGAGGCGTGGCACATTGCCTACGGAGATTATCCGGTGCGCCAGGTCGAATATGTGGTGGCCGATCTACAAACCATCCAGCAAGTTTTTGATACCGAACGCTGGCAAAAGCTCGAAAAACGGTTAATAACGTTTACAGCAGGCTACACCCGCAAGATCATCCCCTACCGGCACGGGTTCCAGTTTTAATCAAACACATAGCCCCGGCGCACCAAAACCCGCTATGATAACGGCGTTATGATACTCACACCGTATTTACCCTACTATCCTACATCCTCGGCGGGTGGCTCTTGGTGGCGTTATGGATGCTAATCGCCGCCCTATATAACATTCGTCGCCGCAAAACAGCGAGCATCTGGCGCAAACGACATTTGGCCGATAAGCGCGGCAGCCGGTTATTGTTTTGGGGGACAATCAATTTTGTGATCGCCAGCATGGTTAGTATCCTGAGCGCGTCGGTGATCTTTGCGTTTGGCTACATCGAAGCGTTCTTCCCACCACGTAACCCCTACGACGTGACAGGCGTTGCGATTGCTGCCCTACGCACCGAAGACCCTAACCAGACCTTCACACCTACCCCCACCCGTACCCGTACCCCACGCCCGACCCACACGCCCACCGCATCCCGCACGATTACCCCAACCCCCTCGCCAACCCACACCCCTACCCGTACCCCCTCGC
>DAOTUA010000160.1:0-4441 GCA_034437355.1 Anaerolineae bacterium
CGCATGGATCGATCTCGAACGAACCCACGACATTTCGAGTTGCTTGAGCAATTATCTGCTTAACTTGATACGTATGGGACGGGATTTTTACCGTCCGCGGTCTGCATAGATTATTGCCAGGTAACTACTCAGCTTCCCCCCCCCACTCCGGCGCTAAAGCGCCACCCCTCCCCCACTATCGCCGCTTGGCGGCGGGAGGGAGGGGTTTACGTGGTACGCAATTGTTCCCCTTCCCTCTGCAACAAAGTTGCTATGGGGGAAGGGGTTAGGGGATGGGGGTATTCAGGCGAGTACCTGAGTCGTTACGGTTATGCGGGAGGGCATGGGGGGTCTCCTTTCGGGTGTTGGTGGGGCGTTAAGCCGGGGTTTGCTCCGTGATCGGGGCGGCGGTCGTCGTCACCCACAACACATCGGACTCAATCGCACGGCCCGCGATCTTGGTATAGCCAGGGTTCGCCGGGGCCGACTGCACCGATCCCCCGGCAGCGGCGGCGCTGACGTAGACGTTATCGCCCGGCGTCATGCCACTAAACCCAGTCACCGGACCACTCAGGCACACGCCAACCGTCTCCCCGGCGCTAAAATCACCAGACACGTTGATAAACTCATTCTGACCAGACACAACCAACCCGACCGCCTCGGCAGTCTCGGCAGCATCCGCGAGCGCGGCTTGCACCGCCCCGTTGCCATCGACATAAACCCAATCGCCCAGGGAGACGCTACCCCCAGCGAGAAACGAACGGACAACGGCCCCCGGTAACGGTCGGACGCCTGTCTTACGGATAGATAATGGCATGGTGTGGTTCCTTTCGTTGGTGATTGATGGGGTGGCGCGGAAGGATGTAGGGGCGTTCCGCCGTGTGCGCCCGTACCGGTTGGCGGGATGTAGGGGCGTTAGACGGTGGTCCATTCATAATCGGACAAGCCCGCCGCTACGTAACTCACCGCCCCATTGACGCGGTTATTGACGCCCACACCGTACCAGGCATCCGCCGAAACGGTTTCGATGCGCGGCGTCAGTGTCGGCGTGACGACCACTTCCGGGCGCATCCCAAAGTCGCGGTTGGGCATCAGCCGGACGGCTAACGGGTTCTTCGGGTTATTCTCGCCGTAGCTCCGCCCGGCCCACAAGTACCCGGTCGGGATTTGCTCCAGATAGCGCAACTCGACATAGCCGCGCCCGGTGTTCACATAGCCGAAACGCTCCCCCGCCATCCCTTCAAACTCGCCGGTCGCGGCGGCGGTGGTGGCGTCCCCGGCCCGGTGGATGTCCTCCGGCACCAACTCGACAAAGCCGGTAACGCTCGTCCAGGTGTCTACATCGGCATCACTCACCAGCGCGGTTAAGCGCCCGGCGATGGCGTGTTCACGGACGGTTTTCACGGCGGCGACCAGTTCCGCTTTGAGCCGGGCGGCGGTCACGCTGTTGGCCTCATACAGATAGTGGGTGTGATTGCTGTCGAACGTCTGCGAGCCGGTCGCCGGGGGGATGTAGGGCACATTCGACGCGCTGCCATCGGCCCAACCCGCGCTATACCCATTCCCGACTGGCGTTTCGGCAGCCGAAAACAACCGATTGACCATATCCGCATCCACCCGCAAGAACCAGCTATCGACCATTTCTTGAATGTCGGCGTCTACCTGGCTTTCGTAGGCCGTCATCAAATACGCCTGCGACCACGCCAGCGTATCGGCATAGTGGTAAAGCGGGAGCATGTGACCATTACGGACACCGCGCACGCCGTCGCCGTCGGTGAAGTCGGTCGCGTGGGGGGTCTTGCGACCGCCGCCGCCCTCGCGGTATTCCACTGTGGCCGAGCGCGTCAGGTACAAAAACGGACCCCAGCGCCGCATCAAGACCTCATTAGCGGCCCCCAATGCAGCGGCAGCACGGGTAATCACAGCGGACGGGTCCAGGCCGTTCTGGTTCTGGAAGTTAACCACATTCGCCGCGTCGATGCCGCCCACGTCAAAGATCGCATCGCGGGCCGATGCCGGGCCTATATAAGGAAGGGTCATAGCATATTGTCCTTTCTATTCGAGGATTATTAGGCAATCATTCATGCGGCGGGCAGGAATAATCCTGTCCCTACTTACCCGCGTCGGTTGGCGTAACGTGCGCCCAGGTCGCGCAGGTCCGGGCCATCATCAGCCCGCTTCCGACCGCCGACAATCGCAGGCGGCCCGGCCAGCGCATCTCGCACCGCCCCCGCCAACGCCTGAATATCATCGGAGCGCCACACCTCGCGCACCGCATCCGGCAGGGCGGCGGCTTCCGGCTGTTGCGCCCGGACCCGCCCCCGCACCAAATTATGCAGCGCACCCAACGCCGGGGCATCCGTCTGTGGCGGGAGCCGCCAGCCAGCGGTTAACTCGCGCACCGCCTCATCAAGCGCCCGGTCGTAGGCGGCGGCCCGCAGTTCGCGCACCTCATCGCGCAACGTGACCAGTTCCGCAACGGGGGCCGGTTCGCCCGATGGCGCGTCAGGTGATGGTAGCGGCGTTGCGTCGTGTGCGCCTGATGGCGCGTCAGGCGATGGTAGGGGCGTTCCCCCGTGTGCGCCCGTGGTAGGGGGCTGTGTTGGTGGGGCGTTATACGGGAGGGCACAGAGGCCCTCCCCTACTGATTGGGGATGCCGGGGCGTTGTGTCGTGTGCGCCCGATGGCGCGTCCATCTCTGATGTGAGCGCAAACGTGCCGTCTAGCTCTAGGGCGGCGCGGGCAGCCGGCGCAAAGTCGATGCTCTCCAGCAAAAACTCGTCCAGGCGGCGGATGCCGTCATCCAACAGAACATAACGCCCGGTCCCGTAGATGCTGGTTCGCAACGCCCCCCCAACGGCGGCGAGTTGGCGCAAGTAGGCCCGGACGCGCTCATTTTGGGCGGGGATGTAGACTTTACCCCACAGCATATCATCCACCTGCCGGAAACCGACCCATACCCCGGCGCGGGGCGTGCTGGATCGGTCGTCAATCGGGAAGGCGCTATCGCGCTGGTCGTCCGGCAGATGGCCCATGAGCGCATCCGCACCGACCCCCTGCGCTGCAATCGCGCTGACAAGCTCGGCATCATACAGCAGGCCGTTAGGCGGCTGGCTAACCGCACCGACCCGCGCCACCGCCAACGTAACGAACAGCGGGTCCGGGTCGCCATCAACAAGCCGCTGATAGTCGATCTCCGGGTGGATGGGTACGCCGGGCGGGTCCGGTTGGAGTGGGGCGGCAAGCGCCAATTCTCGGATAGAAGTCAAAGCGTCCCCCTGACAACTTATAACATTTTTGTTACATCACCCGACAAAAAAAAGGCCCGGTGGTAACGAGTGACAGCATTTTAGAATATACGTTTGGCAATGTCAAGGGTGAATCTGGAAATACGTTCTGTTTTAGACCGTGGGGCAGTCGGGTTGGGGCGGGGGTCAAACAGCGGATATTACTTCTTGTAAATGGTCGAATGTGTTATTAAAGCGCGGGAGGGGCGATATAGAGGCGTCCCTCTGTGGACTCCCGTTGGTGCGCGTATCGGGAGGGCACGGCGACCCTCCCCTACGATATCGGGTTGTAGGGGCGTTCCCCCGTGTGCGCCCGTTACTCCGAGGCGGCCCGTGCGTATTGGCGCACCGATAGCGGCATGAACACGACGAAGATACCGACGATCCAGGCGGCGGCCCACCAGAAATCGCTCAGATCGCCGGTGACCATCAGCCCGCGAACGGTGTTGGCAACCTTGGTGATCGGTTGGTTTTCCGCAAAGACGCGCAACCAGCCCGGCATGGTGGCGGTATCGACAAAAACGGAACTGGCGAAGGTCAACGGGAACACCCACACGAACCCGGCGACCTGAGCCGCTTCCGGGTCGGAGATGAACAGCCCGATAAACGCGCTGATCCAGGTGAAGGCATGGCCAAATGCAATCGCAACCACCACGCCTAGCAAACCGTTGATAACCCCATTCCCGAAACGGAAGCCGATCAAAAAGCCGACCCCCATCATAATTGTCAGCGTAAACAAACCGCGCAGCGTATCCGCCAGCGTGCGCCCGGCCAGCACCCCAGACCGCGCCATCGGCAACGACCGGAAGCGGTCGATCATCCCGCGTGAGAGGTCGGTTGCTAGCCCGGTGGTGGTATTGGTTGCCGCAAATACAATCGTCTGGATGAGGATACCCGGCAGCAAAAAGTTGATGTAATCGCCCGCGTCCCCGGCCCCCGTCCCACCGCCGATAGCCCCACCAAACACATACGTAAACAGCAATAACAACATGGTCGGCTGGATGGTGGCGAACACCAGCAGTTCTGGCTGGCGGACGTAGTACATCAGGTTGCGCTGGGCCATCACGATTGTATCGGTAAAGTTCCAGATGAACTTACCCGACGACCCGGCAGCGGTGCGTTCCGGTTGGGCGGTTTGGGTGGGCGTAGATGATGTGGTTTGTAGCTGGCTCATG
>DAOTUA010000161.1:0-2044 GCA_034437355.1 Anaerolineae bacterium
GTTTTGTCGAGTGCGATGACATCCAGCCGCTTAGCCGTTTCTAGCGCCTCGCTGTTTTTGAACAAGACGCCCATCTCCGCCCCTTTACCCGTGCCCACCATGATAGCGGTTGGGGTGGCAAGGCCGAGCGCACACGGGCAAGCAATCACTAGCACCGCAACGGTGTTGATGAGCGCGGTTGTGAAACCCGCCCCGGCCAACATCCATCCGATGAACGTTAAGGTTGCTAGGCCGATGACCACCGGCACGAACACGCCGCTAACCTGGTCGGCGACACGCTGGATCGGGGCTTTGCTGCCCTGTGCCTGCTGTACCAGCCGGATGATCTGCGCCAGTGCGGTTTCGGAGCCAACATGGGTGGCCTCAACGATGAGCCGCCCACCCTTATTAACCGTCGCGCCGATCACGTCATCGCCGGTACCCTTGTTAACCGGCAGGCTTTCGCCCGTCAGCATAGATTCATCGACCGCCGAGCGCCCATCAACCACCACCCCATCCACCGGGATACGTTCGCCCGGCTTGATAATCACGCGGTCACCGGGGACAACTTCTTCGACCGGGATCGCCTGTTCGGTGCCGTTACGCTGGACCAGTGCGGTTTTCGGGGCCAGCCCGATCAGCTTTTTGATCGCTGCGCTGGTGCGACCTTTAGCGCGTGCCTCTAAGAACTTGCCAACCGTGATCAGCGTCAGGATGACGGCGGCTGTCTCGAAATATTCGGCGTTGTCCTGGGCAGAAATCCGCCCCAGCCCAATCGCGATCAACGCGCCCAGGCTATAGATATAAGCCGCAAGTGACCCCATCGCCACCAACACATCCATATTGGCGGTGCCGGCACGCAGCGATTTATACGCCCCGACAATGTACTGCCGCCCAACGATGATCACTACCGGCGTAGCCAGCGCCCCGAATACGAAAGGCCACCCGCCCCACATCAGCCACGGGAAGGCCGCCATAATCCAATCGGCAGTGTGCATGAAATGGCGAGACATACTGAGTATGAATAGCGGCAAAGTGAACAGGGCCCCAATCGTGATCAGCCGTTTCTGCTGGTCGATCTCCGCCTGGCGTGCTTCGGCTTCGGCGTCGGCTGGCTCGGTCATGCTGGCGGTGTCGATCACACCATACCCGGCTTTTTTCACTGCCGCAATCAAGCCCCGACGCCCAACAACACCCGGTACATAGCGCACCGTCGCATATTCCGTTGCCAGGTTCACCGAGACATCGATCACACCGTCCACTTTTTTCACCGCCCGTTCGACATTGTTCACACAGGCAGCGCACGTCATCCCGGTGATGGGCAGGTCTATCTGGGCGGTTGCGACACCATAACCGGATTTTTCGATGCGGGCGATAATATCATCTAGCTGGAGTGTATCCGGGTCGTAGTGGATGCTGGCGCGTTCGGTCGCGAAGTTCACAACCGCTTCGCCGATGCCTGCCTGCTTGCTCAGCCCGCGTTCGACGTTGCGCACACAGGCGGAACAGGTCATCCCAGTTACAGGTAGTTCGATTTGTGTTGTTTTTGTCATAAGTCACCATTTTGCATTTGTTTCGGAAACTGTTCACCAGTATAATAAATTGCTAGCCTAAACATATGCATAAATGGATCGGGTCTGATGGTGCTGCTTGGCAACCTGGGCGCCAATAGAATGTGGTATGTTATATGAGGCACCTGATGTGAAATGGTAGTTTTTTCTTAACTTGTAACTGCTCAGGGGCTTTACCCCCGAACCTCCACAAGCTTTTGCAAAAACTTGACCCAAACTTTAGCTGTGAAAATCGTTTAAACCTTCATCTTGGATGACAAAATGGACGCTTTTTGTCCACTTTTTCTGGGAAAGTGGTGAGATATGGGGTGAAACCCCACCAAACCTTACGGTTTTGAATTTCACATAGAGCGTATTGAGAATTTAGTGTGCATGTGGCGCGTTGTGGTCAATCTAATGAAATACAATCAGGAGAACTTCTACTGTGGGCATTGCTACCGATATGGTTATTGTTGTTGTTGCGGCGCTACTTGGTGCTTTAATTGCGCAAAGAT
>DAOTUA010000162.1:0-21381 GCA_034437355.1 Anaerolineae bacterium
ACCACCGGCTTAGCCACCGTCCAGACCGTCAAAGCCGCTTTCGATACCGCCGACCTCTATCTACAGGAATTACGCGGCATTACCCCAGGGTAACCCTAGGGTGCTATTTATCGGAACCAGCACCCCCTAAGCCTCACCTTAACAACATTGACGCGCCGCCGCCGACCGTGTACGGTTCTGGCGGCAGGCGTGAACATGAGGACACCATGCGAATCTTATTTGTGGCGGCACTGCATCATCCATCCCAACTCATCGACGCTATCCAGGCCACCCCACCGGGCGAGCCGCTGCCGTTGTTCCCCCCCAGTATGGGGCAGTTCCACTGGGAAAGTGCCCTACGCCAACGTGGTCACGAACTGGCGGTGTTCTATCGGAACCTGCCGGGGCTAGTGGCGGGTGATGTCGCCCAACTCCGTGAGCAGCGCCACACCACCCGCTTAACACCCGGCAAGCTATTCCGCGGGATCGCCAATCGGTTGCCCCCGCGCTACAACCCGGATAAACGCGCCCGCAATAACCGTCTACTGAACCAAGCCCGGCAGTTCCAGCCGGATGTCTTGTGGCTGGTGGGCGATAACACCGTGATCTACCCGGCCACGGTCGCACAAATCCGGGCGGAGGTGGGCTGCGTGGTGGTGTATGCGTCTGGCACATCCCCGATTGTGTTCTCACATCACATCGAACGTGAAGCCGCCCGCCTGTACGATCTGGTACTGGTCAACGATTACTATCACGGGATGCAGTGGGTTGAACTCGGAGCCGGGCAGATGGCGGCCCTGCCTATCAGCGCCGTGAACCCGGCCTTTCACCACCCCTACGACCTCACCGATGCCGAACGCGCCGCCTATGCCTGTGATGTCGCTTTCGTCGGCACACTCGTCCCGGATAACCTCTACCGCCGCCGGGTGCAAGCGTTAGCCGCTCTGCGCGACTTTGATCTGGGTATCTGGAGTGTCCATGATGTGCCAGACCCCCTGCGACCCCACCTACGCGGGCCAGCACTTGGTGAGGAAATGATGCGCATCATGAGCGCCGCCAAACTCACGGTTAATATTCATGGTGATTTCATGCGCTACGGTGGTAATATGCGGCTGTTCGAGGCGGCAGGTGTTGGCGTGTGCCAGGTGGTCGATAACCTGCCGGGGGTGCGCGAGTGGTTTTCCCCCGGCGAGACCTTGCTCACGTTCGACCATCACACCCAACTGCCGGAGATCGTGCAGGCGTTACTCAACGACGACGAGCGCCGCCGCACACTCGCCCAGAATGGGCGCGATCATGTGTTGGCACACCACACCTACGATCATCGCGTTGCCGCCTTTGAACGGTTGATACAGGAGCGAACAACATGAGCGATTCACGTTACGATAGCACCCGCACCGCCTGGGAACATATCTGGCAGGCGGCGGATATTGAGCAGGAACTCGAAACCGTCCGTTCGGCCCGGTCGCTGGCAACCATCCGCGCCTATGAGCCGTACCTGCCCCAAGATGAAACGATCTTAGAGGCGGGCAGTGGGTTAAGCGCCGTCTTGATCACCCTGCGCCAACGCGGGTATAACGTTGTCGGGCTAGATTATGCGCTCAACGCGCTGCGAGCCTCGCAGGGTTATGATCACACCCTGGACCTGATGGCGGGGGATGTGCATCATCTCCCGTTCCCTTCCGGTTCACTAGGCGGCTACCTTTCTTTCGGCGTGCTAGAACACTTCGAGCATGGCATGTCCGCCGCCCTGCACGAGGCGCACCGCGTCCTAAAAGCCGATGGCGTGTTGGTGCTAACCATCCCTTATCCCAACATTGTCTACCGGCTGGTACAGTTCAAGCGCAGCTTAGCCGGGCAAAGTCGGCTTAACAATGACGACTTCTACGAAAGCACCTACACCCGTACCGATCTCGTGCGCCAGACGGAGGCCGCAGGCTTCCGGGTGTTGCTGGCCAAGCCGACCAGCCACGCCTTCACGCTATGGGGGCTTGGTGGGCCGTTCCGGGGGAGTGGGTACTACCAGACGACCCCGCTAGCCGATATGCTCGGTGATGTTGCCGCCGATCGGATGCCGTGGGCCTTTAATTTTATGACGTTGATTGTCGCGAGGAAGAGATAAGATGTTTCGGCGTGCGGTTGTGCTGCTGGCGACCCCCAGCTTACCGCACCAAACCCCAGGATCGTGCCCGTGATGCCTACCCCGAATAAACCGATCACGCTCTCGGTTGTGATCGTCAACTACAACACCCGCGATCTACTGCGAGATTGCCTGCAATCGCTGGCAAGTGAGCCGGGCGACTACGAGGTGATCGTGGTCGATAACGCCAGCACGGACGGCAGCGCGGCCATGGTCCGGGACGAGTTCCCACAGTTGACGTTACTCGCACAGCCGCGCAATACCTGGTTCTGTGGCGGGAACAACATCGGGGTAGCCGCCGCCCACGGCGTTTACGTGCTGCTGCTCAACCCGGATACCGTCGTGCATCCGGGGGCGTTGGGGCGGTTGGTGGCCTTCATGGATGAACACCCGCACTATGCCGGCTGTACCGCCCAACTCCGTTACCCGGATGGCACCATCCAACGGACCTGCTCCCGCCTACCAACTTACGCCTATCTGATAGCGGCCCACACCCCGCTGGGATGGCTGCGCCCCGGCTGGCGCGAACGGCTCGTGCGCCATCACTGGTACACCGACGAAGGCTTCCGCCGTGAACAAGCGCGAGATGTGCTGGTTTTGCCGGGATCGTGCTTGCTCATGCGCCGCGCCGATCTCTCGCTAGACGATACGCTGCTGCTATACTTCCCGGAAGATGACTTGGGGCGGCGCTTTGTCGGGCGTCCGTTTCGCTTTTTGCCGGAGGCCGTCATCACCCACCGCGAAAAATCCGCAACGCAAACCTGGGCCGCTAGCCGAATTTACTTCCGTGATCTGCTGGTCTACACCCGTAAGCATCACGGCGCGGCGGCAACCGGGCTGATGTGGCTGCTCACGCGCCCGGTCTGGGTGGCGATGGCGCTACGCGCTCGGTTTTCTGCTCACAAACGAAAGTAAAGCCAACATCCTATGCGTTTTCACACGTTAATAAACACGCGCCTCACCCCACCTCACCAGTTCCCCGCTTGCCGAATGACCCGCCTCCCCTACCGCCTGTTGATCGGGCTAGTCGTGTTGATACTGTGCTTGTACGGTTCAAATACGGTGCTTGCACAGCCCGACGAACCGCCCACCCCGGCGCAAACCTTCACCGCGCAAGGTATAACCATCGATCTGTACGACCAGGCCATCCGGCAGGGGCGGGCCGGGTTGGTCCGGGTAGATGGCCCCAGCGTAACCGGCGTGACGGCCACGCTATTTAATCGGCAGTTTGCGTTCTTCCAGGCCCCCGGCGGGGAGGCTTACTACGGATTTGTCGCGGTGCCGTTCGATCAGGCGATCCGCAGTTACGATATGCGCTTAGACGTGCAGATCGGTACCAGACAACAGCCGATCCTGGTGCCGCTTCGTGTCCGTAGCGGTGAGTTTTTGCGGCAGGATGTCACACTGCGCGAGGATCAGCTCGACCTGATCGACCCCGAAGTCGAGGCGCAAGAGTTCGCCGCCCTAGATGCCCTCACGACAAACGTCACCCCCTTCTGGTACGGTGTGAGTGGCTTCCAACCGGCTGCCGATACCAATCTGACTTCGCCCTACGGCGCGGTGCGGGTCTTCAATAACCAATTTGAAACCCGGCATACGGGCTGGGATTATGTCGGTGAACAGGGCGACCTGCTCGCGGCGATGGCGGATGGGCGCGTCGTGTTCGCCGGGATGTTGCCCATCCGGGGCGGGTACATCCTGATCGATCATGGTTATGGGGTGTATAGTGGATATGCGCATCTTTCTGTGCGGCGGGTGGCTGTTGGGCAATTTGTCCGGGCGGGGCAGGTGATCGGTTTGGCGGGCAGCACCGGGCGCAGCAGTTCCGCCCACCTGCATATCGAGATGCGCGTGAACGATGTCTGGGTGGACCCGGTAGCCTTTATCCAGATGTGGACGCCCTAGCGCCCCTCAACACTGATGATCGATAGCAACGGAGGCCAACCTTTGTCATCCCGAAAACCCGATGTATATACCGAATTTCTCTCTGATTGGATCACCTTTCGGCGGACATTCGCCATCGAAACCGAGATCAACGCCGAGGCGATCCGGCGCGAGTTGGTCGCCAGTAGCACGCCCCCCCCGCCCGACGGCAACCCGCTAAGCGTCACCACGCCGGTTGCCGTCACCCGCACCGCCAACGATGCGCTATTGTTTGAGATCAATGTGGCGCGGGGCTTGCCCATCCAGGATGGGTACTACGTGCCGTTTAAGGCCGTTGGGCGGGTCGTGGAGCAAGATAACAAACAGATCATGCGCGGCGAAATCCGCCCACTGTGGCAGGGCGTGTTGATTTACGTGGGGGTCGTGGCGGCCCTGCTGTTATGGCTGGTCGCCTCGGTCACTTCGGCGGCAGTCAGCCCGTATGGAACCTATGTTGGGGTGTGGGTTGCGCTCGGAACCACCCTGATGCTAAGCGGTTATATGTTGATGCTCCAATGGCGAGATATGCGCCGCTTGGTTCGGTTGTTGCGAGTGGTCACCAGCGCCTAACTCATTGGTCGGACGGTTCCGATGGGGCCGGGATACCGTAAATAAAAGCAGAACCGCGTGTGTCAAACAGCGCCAGGGTGCGTCCATCGGGGGACCACCCGACATCAACGATGGTGGCTGGCGGCTCAAGCTCGGCGCGTTGGATGCCGTCCGCGCCTAATTCGGCTAAGTTGTATAGGTACGTCCCCCCCTGGAAAACCGTAGCCAGCAGCAGGCTACCGGACGGATCGAAAGCGGCCGCCGTGCGGTCGCCGCCCAGTTCTGGTAACGCTGCGACCAGCTCCCCACTAGCCGGGTCCCAGATGTTCATCGCCTCCGCTAACCCGCTGTTGATCACATAGCTTCCGTCTGGTGTATAAACCAACAGGTCGGCGGTGCCGTTCTCGCCCGTCAGTAGGATATGCTCCACCAACTGCGCCTGTACATTCCACAGCCGTACATCTTCGGTCGTCCCGGCGGCGATCTGCGCCAGGCGTGGCCCTACCGCCACCCGCCCGACAGGTAACGCTGCTTCGCCGGTTGTTAGTTGGTCGATCAAGCGGCGTGCTTGCCAGTCCCACAATTCAACCGCCCCGCCCCCCGTACCGATCACGATGATCGCCCCATCACCGGAAAAAGCAATATCGTTGATCCGCGCATCCTCCGTGCTGAAACGCACCAACAAATCGCGTTCGAGGGGGTCCCATACGCTCACCTGCCCATCCTGGCTTGTGACGGCTAAATAGCCGGTGTTGGGGTCGTAGGCGGCGTGGCCATCGAAGTTTGGCTGGGCTGTAAACGTCGCGATCTGATTACCGCTTTCGCCATCAATCACACGCACGAACCCGTCCCCGTCTAGCGTGTAGACTTCTGTCTTATCGACAGCATAATAGACTTGCCGCGCCCCTAACCGATTGGTAAAAAAGACAACCTGCCCGTTGAGCAAGTCCCACCCGATCAGTAAATCTTGTGTGAGGACCGCTAAGCGGGTGCTATCTATGGCAAAGGCATAACTATATACGGACCCCACATCCGTTGCGGGGGGGTCTAGCCGGCCCAGGGGTTGAACGTCGGTCGCGTTGGCCGCTGTAACCGGGATGGCGGGTTCTTGATAGGGTGGGGGCGGTTCGGTCGGTTGCTGTTGGAGTGTGTCGCGGGCTGGGGTGGCGGTTGGTGCATCCGGCACGGGCACACAAGCCGCCATGAGCAATATCAAGCACAGCAGGGAACGCGAGGTCACGAGGTAGGCTCCTTTGGGGTTTCTACGAGTTCCACCCGACAGCGAGCGCATCTTGGAGTTCTTCGCGCAAGATCAGGTAGTGTTTATAGCGCCGCTTCGCGACGATCCCATCTTTAACCGCTTGGCGTACCGCGCAACCGGGTTCGCTAACGTGGGTGCAGTTGTTAAAGCGGCAGTTGGGGACGTATTCGGCAATATCGGGCATGTAGCCGTCCAGTTCTTCCGGCTCCATATTCCAGATATTCAGGTTACGGATGCCGGGTGTATCTGCTAGGTAGCCGCCCACATCCAGTTTGATCAGCGCACTATCGCGCGTGGTGTGTATCCCCTCTTTATGGACGCGGCTCACCTCTTTGACGGCCCGCCCTAGCCCCGGTTGGATCGCGTTAAGCAGGCTTGTTTTACCGACGCCAGACGGCCCGGTAAATAATGAGATGTTGCCCTTGAGGGTCGCTTTCAACGTGTTAATGTTCTCGCCAGTGCGGGCGCTGGTATACAGCATATCGTACCCCATGCGGCTATATGGCAGGAAGTGCGCTTCGATTATATCGACTGCTGTCAGGTCGATCTTGTTCACGACGATCATCAGGTGGGCGATATGTGAGGCTTCGCCGCTGATCAGCAAGCGATCTAATAATCGGAAGTTGGGGGTCGGGTGGGTGGCGGCAAACACAAAAAGCGCCTGGTCCGCATTGGCGATGAGCACTTGCTCGCGTTCGCGTGCGCCTGCGCCCCGGTTGCCGGTCGTGCGGACCGCCCGCGATAACACGCTCGTTCGAGGGGCGACGCGAATGATCGTCGCGATATTGTCCAGGTCTTCGTTTTCCGATAGTTGAATGGTCACACGGTCCCCGATGGCGGCGATGTCCGATGATTGCGCCTGTTCCATCAGCTTACCGCGTAGGCGTGTCTGGTAGATTTTGTTGTCCTGGTCAGGGACTTCGACCCAGTAAAACCCGCTTTGCTCCCTTACGATCATACCATCCAAAAGGGTTGGACTCTCCAAATGTGTTCTCCTTAACTTTAGCTAACTTGTATGCTTATTATACGTGATTTTTAACAATAAGGGTAAGTTTTTAGGTAAGCGGTAAGGCTTTTGCAAACTCACATGGCTGAATATTGGGCGCTGCCCAAACCCTTTGCAGGGGTCGGGGACAGCGTCCCCGCGCTATGAAAATTCGACTTTGCAATAGCACTGAGGTAAGCGGGGTATTTGAGATAATTGACAACTTAGCGGGGTTTATACGTTTTGCTTTCTTACACCCAAACCCCGGACAGCGTGCCTTGTACACAACGCATCCCTGCTTTAACATGAATAATCATTAGCTCATGAAATTAGAGGCTCATGCTGTGAACGATGTAAACCCAAATCAACAACCAACCTCAGAAAATCCCCCAGCGAAACCAACCCCAACCATACCACAAACGGACCACCCCGATGAACCAATCGAAAACAGGGACGAACTGGAAACGATGGTCAAACAAAAACGGAATACGACCCCTGCAACCACCGACGAAACACACGTCACCCAAAGCGATACCGTCAGTATCCCACGGGCGACATTTAACTATGTGGTGATCGCACTGGTGTTCTTCGGATTAGGCGCTTTGCTCGGTAGTTTCGTGTTCCCGGTGGGTGGGGCTACCCAGGCCACCCTGCCCGATAACTTTGAGGTTGTTGTACGTGAGGCCGTCAACGACGCTATCGAAAGTGCCGGGCTGATTGAGGACCCCGGCCTGGTGATGGGCGAAAACTATCAGCTAGATATTGACATCTCCGATAATCCCTATCTGGGCAACCCGGACGCCGCCGTCACCGTCATCGAGTTTAGCGATTTTACCTGTGGCTTCTGTGGGCGCTTCGCAGAAAATACGCTCGATCCCCTCATCGAAGAATACGGCGACCAGGTGCGGTTCGTATATATGGACTACCCGTTCTTATCGCAGATGTCTGTCCCGGCAGCGCTGGCAGCGGAGTGTGCCCACGACCAGGACGAATTCTGGGCGATGCACGACGCGATATTCGCCAACCAACAAGGGCTATCCGTTGAGTCTATGCGGGGTATGGCAGCCGAGATCGGCCTGGACATGGAGACGTTTAATACCTGCTTTGACGAGGGCGAACATATCGAAAAAATCCGATCAGATTTGGACATCGGGCGTGAACTCGGCGTGAGTGGGACCCCGGCTTTCTTTATTAACGGTCGCTTTGTGAGTGGTGCCCAACCTATCGAGGTGTTCCAGCAGTTTATTGATGAAGAGTTGGCAACCGTCCAATCCAGTTAACGCCCGGCCCGGTACTTCTCAAAACAGCAGAAGTACCGGGCTGGGTTAAAACCCACTGCGACAACCACCGCCGCCACAACGCGCTGTCCTGTAGGGACAGGTTCACCCGTAGCCGGGGGATTTATCTCTCGGCGGGGTGGCTTACCGGATGATGAACACGCTATGACCAAACCCAAATCGAAATCAAGTTTCCCGAATAACCCGCCAGACTGGTTGCGTCCGTTACTATTCCCAGAGTCGATCACATACACGTTTAACGCCCCACTCGAACAGATTGCCGATCACCTCCGGGGGTTAGAAGTGGAGCGCACCAGCTTGTTTCAGTTGCGTACTCGGCGGGTGTTGATCATGGTTGATAACTTCGATACGCTCCGATTCCAGTTGGAAGCCCGTCGTCGCAATCGCGGCCTGGACTACACCAGCGCACTGATCCAGGGGCGGATATATGCGCCCTCCCCCCAACAAACGCACCTGCAAGCCGAGGTTCGCTTCGGGATGGGCTATTTGCCGTTTGTGATTCTGCCGCCCATCGCCTTTGTGATCATCTTTGGGGTGATGTTTGGCGTCATTGGCATAGCAGGTTTCATCTTCATATGGTCGGTGTTTGTGTTTCTGATCGCGTTGGCAACCGTTGGCTTGGTTCTCTACCAAGATCGCCAACACCTGAAGCATGTATTGCTCGATTTTCACAGCTAAAGTTTTCGTCAAGCTTTTGCAAAAGCTTGTAGGGGGTCGGGGGTGAAGCCCCTGAGCAGTTACGAGAAAAGCATAAAGATAAGCAGAAATCCGCTATTTCACATCAGGCGTAACGTATCTGCTTAGAGGCTTTGCCCTAGATAGGTTGCCCATCATCTGAAATGCACCCCCACATAACTTGTTATTGTACAACCTGGCTGTTATCCGGTACACTAGGCCGCATCACGATAAGCGGTGTACTCATGCTAGATTTCAACACGCATACGATCCAACTGCATCTGTGGATGCGCGACCAACTGCAAACCCTGGCTGGCCAGATTTACCTTGCCAGCACCCGATTAGTGGCTCATTCGCTGCCGCCCACCATCGCGGAGGAAACCCACATCATCCGAAGTGCTGCTGGGTCGTTTATGCGCTTGCTACGGGTCCCATTACCTACAGGCGACCCCGAAATGATCTTGCGACGGTGTGCCCATGACTTACGCAATCCCTTGAGCGCGGTGATCGGCTTTAGCCAATATATGCTAGATGACGATAGCATCCCCCCGGGAACCGCCTCTTACATCCATGCGGAGTCTAACCGGGCGCTGTTCCTGGTCGATAGCGTCACCCAACATATCCGGGCACGCGCCGGCCACCTGAAAGCCCCCCACCATCTGCAAACATTCGCGCTACTGCCAGAACTACAAACAGCGGATTATCCCGCTATCCCGACACTCTCGCTACCAGGCACAATGCCGACCATTACCGCGGATCGCTCGCAGTTCAATTACGTGATCAGCGCGTTGGGGTACATAGCGGCGGGGGTGGGGGCCGGGGCGTACCAAGTGCAGGCCATGTCAGATGCGGATCGCGTCCGGTTACAAGTCCGCGTGATATCGGCCCTCGATCTGGCCGACTTAGAGCGCCCCACCGCCCTAAACTGGTTCGCCATCCCTGGGCCAGACTTGCACCCGTGGCAGTTGGCCCTACACACGATCATGCCCATCCTGGCAGGCCACGGGGGGAAGTTCGCGCTTGATCGGGTGGGTAGCGACACACGCTTCACCGTGATCTGGCCCCTCCAACCGCAATAGCCCCCCACCAATAGAGGAGAAGCAACCCGCATGGGCGGAACCTTGCTGAACATCATCACGGTAACGGTCGGTAGCCTGCTGGGGATGCTGGTTGGCAACCGATTACCTGCACGAGTACAAGAATCGGTTGTTACCGGCTTAGGGCTGATCACATTTTTCATCGGGCTAGATAACGCCACCGCCACCGGTAATCCAATCATTACGTTGATCAGCGTCGCTATCGGTGTCATTATTGGCGAACTCCTGCGCCTAGACCAAGCGTTAGAGAATCTTGGCGGGTGGCTACAGGCTCGCTTCATCGGGGGGGCAAGCGACACCCCGCAAGGGCTGGATACCCGGCAACGGTTCATCAACGGGTATGTCACTGCTAGCCTGATCTTTTGCGTGGGGCCGCTCACGTTCTTAGGGTCGCTTTACGATGGAATGGGCTTACCGCTTGGCTTTCGGATGCTGGCGATCAAATCGACGCTAGACGGGTTCGCGTCACTGGCCTTTGCTGCCACTTTTGGGGTCGGGGTATTGTTTAGTGTGGTGACAATTTTTGTTGTACAGGGCGGGCTAGCCACTATTGGGTTTTTAGCCGGGGCCGTCATGACCGAGCCGATGCTCAACGAAACAACCGCGGTCGGCGGGGTGCTGTTGATGGGTTTGGCACTGGTGCTGTTGGATGTCAAACAACCGCGTATGGCGAACTTTCTGCCCGCGCTACTCATCGCGCCGCTGATCGTGGCGGTGGCGGCTGGGTTAGGTGTCAATATCTACCCGTCTTTTTAAGGCGCTCGCCCCACACAACGGCGCGTTATCAAATACGGCTGATGTGAAATAGCGGATTCCTTCTTATTTCATGTTTTTCTCTTCTTTACTTTCCAGAAAAAAGAAGCAAAGAAAACGATGAGAGGGTATTTTCAATGAAAATGGACGCTTTTTGTCCACTTTTTCTGGAAAAAGTGGTGGGGTGTGGGGTGAAACCCCACCAAACCTGAGGCATTTTGAATTTCACATAGAACATATCTTATCCAGCTATTCTGGTTGCGATAACGGCGGGTAAACGAAAGAACAGAGTTTGGTTCCGCTATCCTGGATGCTGTAGGTCTCGCAGGTCGTGATCACTTCGCTTTGCCAGCGCACGTCAAATTCTCCCGCGCCAATGGGTTCCGCTTTCCAAAACAGATTGGTGATGTCCGTCATGATCTCGGTATTCACCACCGCAACACAACTTGGGACGATTACCGCCTCGCTGCCACGCCGTACAAGCGTGTAACACTGCCCAACCCCCAAGGCCCCACTTACCAGGCGTCCGCCGTTATAGTCGTCGCCATCGCTGCCGGGTTGCCCTCGCACAAAATCTAACGCGGAGGGGTCCGCCATCAGGTTATCACCCACATTACGGATCACCAGCGACGATCCGTTGTAGTGTAGTGTGATGGTTGTCGGTGCGGGTTGGGTGTCTGTCTGTCGGGCGCTATCTACCAGCCCACAGGCTGCCAGCACAACCGCCACCAGCCCTAACAGGCCACTATGTATAACGTGTCTCATTGAGATTACGACCTCCGTTGATCATAACAATTCGCGGGTTTCTGGTGTCGTGTCCGGGTCTGTTGAGGCGGCCTTCTGACGTTTAAATAGCGATGATAATTTCGGTAGCGGCTGCGGGAGCCGCCCGCCGCGCCCCTTCCCCATAAAGCCGCCGCCATAAGCAACCTGACCATTCCCCACCACCACAAAAGCGTAAGGGTCCGCCTCATGCACCAGGTTTTGCAGCATATTCACCTGAGATCGCGTGATCGTCACGAACAACACATCGTGCGACTGATTCGTATAGCGCCCACGCCCAGTCCAGGACGTAACCCCCCGGCTCATCTGAGACATGATCGCCTCACTCACCGCGTCTGACTGGTCGGTAATAATCGTCACCACCCGAATCAAACTCGGCCCTTCCAGCACATAATCGCTCACGAACCCATCCACCACCAGCACTATCAACGAAAATAACGCGGACTCCCATCCGAAAACAACCCCGGCACCTAAAATTACAATCGAATCCACATACAAATAGGACGAACTTAACGGTAGCCCGAAACGATTATTGAGAATACGTGACAGAATACTACTGCCGCCCATTGTCCCACCCAACCGATAGATAAACCCACCCGTCACCCCACCCACAACGCCGCTATATAACGTATTCAACAGGCGGTCATCGCTTATGCCATCGGCGGGAATGAATGGCCGGACCGCTTCAACATTGATGGAGAACAATGACGCAAAGATAAACGTTATGATTACGGTATTCCAACCGCCAAGCTGCCGATACCCAATCGCCAATAATAGAATATTGCCTATGAAAATCACCAAACCAATCGGAATACCGATAAGCTCGTTCAAAATAATACCAATCCCGGTGATCCCCCCAGGGGCCAGTTGTGCGGGGAGTAGAAAGAGATTCACCCCCACCGCACCGACAAGGCTAGCCACAAAGATCAACGGAATGTTGAAAACAATGTATCTGTAATCGGGTCTTGCGGATATAGTCGTGCGGTTTCGCGTATTGACAGACAACACTATCTCCTGTGTTTTGAGCAGATCAACCTGAACGACATTCTAAAGGCTATAGGTGATTTTCACACCATGTTTTTTGTGAAGTTTCGGTGATCATGCGCTAAGTGTGCGGGGTTTGTCAGGGAAGGGAGGGCCAGGCAATTGCATTTAGATTTGTGGTCGCTTTATCCCCACACCTCCCCCCTTTTTCCAGAAAAAGGGACAAAAAACGTCCATTTTGATTGAAAATACCTCCTTGTTGCTTGCTTTGCTTCTTTAATTTCCGGAAAGAAAGAAGAGAAAAGCATTAAAGATAAGCAGAAATCTGCTATTTCACATCAGGCGTTTTACATGAACTTTTTCAAAAAATGGCGGGGTTCGGGATGAAACCCCGATAAACGCCGTTTGTCGGGGTAAACGTTAGCAAGCACCTAGCTTTCGGAGACCGAATTGACTTGGCTTTCGCGTTGTTCGTCATCTGGTTCTTCGGTTCGCTCGAAGTACCGTCCGGTTTCCTCCGCTATGATGTCTTCGCTACGCTCAACAAACATCCGAAACGGGGCGTTAGTCCGGTCATAAGGGCCGGCTAAGGCTTCATAGAGGACTTTCTCGCGGTTTAGCCCTTCGGCGGCATTACGATATGCTCGCCAGTTATCGCCATATTTCATCACGTTTTCGATGGCAGTGAAAATAGCCACCAACCCACTGATCAGCGCCGGTATCCAGGTCGGGATAAAGCTAATCCCGATGATAATTGGCACAGATACCGACCCAATGGCAACAAAAATTTGTAGGTTGATATGCCGTGCCTTGTTGAACGCGGCCTTCTCATCGTAATATTTCCATTGTGGGTACCAGCGCGTCTCGATATAGTGACGGAATTTCTGCGATAGGGCGGACCTTGGGCTGACGTAAGGGATGGGGCCGTCGGGGTGTAGGTAAGGGGTTTTACTCGGCTTGGTGGCTGGGTCTAGCGTGAGCGTTTCTCCCCGACCGATAGAGCGCACATCATCTTTATCGTTTCCGCCGGTTCGCAGAAAGTCGGAAACACTTTCCATTGACTCATCAGCGTCGTAATCCGCCTCAAAGGTTGATGTGTTATCGGCCATAGTTTTTTCCTCTGTAACATCCGCTTCTTTGCTGGTAGCAGTCAAATTGGTTGGGGTGTCGGTGTCGTCGGTAGCGGGTTGCATCACGCTGGCGAGGTCGTGCATGATCGGCTCGTCGGTGTCGTCGGTAGCGGGTTGCATCACGCTGGCGAGGTCGTGCATGATCGGCTCGTCGGTGTCGCCGGTAGCGGGTTGCATCACGCTGGCGAGGTCGTGCATGATCGGCTCGTCGGTGTCGCCGGTAGCGGGTTGCATCACGCTGTTATCCGATTTCGCCTCATCTGTTTTAGCGCCGGGGGGGGCGTCCGATATAGGATTGGTGGATAATGGCATATCGTCTTCTTCCTCATCAGGCCCGACATTCATTTCTGCATCAAGTTGACTAACGAACTCATCGGCAGAAACGGAAATAGGCCCATCTTCCCAATCATCATGCTGCATCACAAACTTACCGTTTTGCTGATGTGACGGTTGATCAGTCATGGCGACCTCATCTTTGTATCGTCTTTATACGGTTCATACCCTGTAAGTATAGCGATATTTTCGAGTTTATGCACTTTTTAGTACATGAAGAACGTGCATTTTTCTGTAATAAGAACTTTTTTTGCTTTACAATGCATATAATGCCTGATGTGAAATAACGGATTTCTGCTTATCTTTATCCTTTTCTCTTCGTTACTTTCCAGAAAGAAAGCGATGAGGGAGCTATTTTCAATCAAAATGGACACTTTTTGTCCACTTTTTTTGGAAAAAGTGCTGGGGTGTGGGTTGAAACCCCACCAAACCTGACGCATTTTGAATTTCACATAGAACGTATAAAACCTTTTTCGTAGTAGAAGTAAAAATACGCCAAATATGATTTGCTCCGTTTTTAGGTTGATTGTTGTTGCCAGGTGGAGATCGCCATCTTGGAATGTCCCTCCGTGTTAGCCCACCTGATGTACCCAGATGTGCTGGGGACAATCACCGCATCTCGCCTTCGGGGGAATGCGCTTCACTACGCCGTGGGTGTGTCTCCACCCGTAACACGCCTGAACCAAACGTTTAAGGTGATCGTGGTGCTGCAAAGTCTGGTGGATCAAAACATGCTTTTGCGGGTGAACGTGCGCCCCCCCCACACCGCCCTGACTGATCACCCTGTGCGTGTTCAGCTAGAGAAACCGCAAGTTTCGTTGGGATTGCGCCCCGGTGAAGTCGGTGTGTTGAGCGTGCCGTTAATGCCAATCTCCCCGACGCCCCCGGCCCAAAATTACCCGGTACAGGTGGCTTTACGGTATCGGCTACAAGATGAAGCCACTGCCAAGCCTATCCGCCCGCATTATGGCGGCGTCCTCCCCACCGCCCTGAATATCTCGCCATATAAGCAAACCCAACTCCGTGATCAGGTCCATTATGAGGCGCTCACCTGGAACCATTCGCTAGAGACAATCACGCTCCATTTTTCCGTACTCAAAGAGGCGATGCCAGCCATCGGCCAGCCGCCCGCGCCTGTCTACGAGACACTATGGTCCGGCGATGAAATGTCGGAAGAACGGGCCTTGGCTCACCAGGCGATACCGCACGCCACCGCCATACACGCCACCGCCGACCTACAAGCGATCTACCCGATACTATGCGAGCAACTGCCGGAGTTGATGCAACTCCGGGGGGTAGCACTCCATCCGGGCGAAGTGCAACTCATCGCCTGCCTGATGACCGCTTGCCTGTCCGTACCGGCCCAACAAGCCCACGATATGCGCTGGTTTGCAACCCTGGCCCAGATGATCGCGCATAATTCAGCACAACAGACACAGCCACTAGCGCAGCTTATCGCCAACCCGCTGCTAGAAGCCCTGCTAAGCGATGCCGTCGAACGGGCACACCACACGCTCACCGCCCACGATATACCATCGACGGGCGGCTCCCGCTTATTGGCACCGCCCGCTTCCGACCCCCTCACATTAACCGATCTCTACTCGCCGCTGGTGCTGGGTGCCATCCTGGATGAATATCCCAATTGCCCACCAGCCCCAAGCCTAACCGCGCTACAAGACGCTTACACCCAACGCCAACGCAGCGCCCATCCACAAGATCAAGCAGTGATCGCACGCTTCCGACAGGCGCTAGCGGCCAGGGTCGCCTCGTCCGAGTGATGGCTTTTCTGTTGGTTTATCTACATGCCGCATACAAACCACTAACACTTTTGGGCTACGATAACAACAAAGGGTAAAAAGTAGGTCGATTGGTTTCGTGAATACGTTAATGTCGGTATAATCGACTTATACAAACACCCCAAACCAAGATTGAGATAGAAATGGACGGTTGTGATGATACGGTTTGACCGTTTTACAGAGCGTGCGCAAGATGCCGCCGCCCGAGCCTACGAAATCTTACAACGTTACGGGCATAACCAGGTAGATACCGAACATATCCTGTTGGCACTACTGGAACAAAATGACGGGGTGGTCCCGCAAATTATGGAACAACTCCAAGCGGACCCAGCCGCTATCCGGGGCCGCCTTGATGAGATATTGCAAGCTAGCCCCAAAGCCGCCATCTACGGGCAGGGGAACAATCAGGTTTTTATTACTCCCCGCGTGAAGCGGATCATTGACCTGGCCAACGAAGAGGCTAACCGCCTACGCGATGAGTATATTTCGACGGAACATATCTTTATGGCGATCCTCAGCGAGCGCAACACAGCGGTTGCCAAAATCCTGAAGGATCACAATATCGAACGGGATCGCGTTTACGATACCGTCAAGGATATTCGCGGTGGCCAACGTGTGACCGACCCACAAGCCGAAAGCCGTTACCAAACCCTCGAGAAATACAGCCGCGACCTGACCCAACTCGCCGCAGAGGGCAAGCTCGACCCGGTGATCGGGCGCGATGCCGAAATCTTGCGCGTGATTCAGGTGCTTGTCCGTCGCACCAAAAATAACCCCGTTCTCATCGGGGAGGCCGGCGTCGGTAAAACCGCGATTGTCGAAGGCTTAGCCCAACAGATCGCCAATAATGACGTGCCAGAAATTTTGCAAGGGCGGCGGGTGTTGTCGCTGGATTTATCCGCCATGCTAGCCGGGAGCCGCTTCCGGGGTGAGTTCGAGGAACGGCTCAAGACCACCATCGAAGAAGTGCAACGCGCCCAGGGCGAGATCATCCTGTTTATTGACGAGATTCATCAGGTCGTCGGGGCTGGGGCCGCTGCCGGGGCCATGGACGCCGCCAACATGATGAAGCCGGCCCTGGCGCGTGGCGAATTGCAGACAGTCGGTGCAACCACCCTGGACGAATATCGCCAGTACATCGAAAAAGATAGCGCCCTGGACCGTCGCTTTGCCCCGGTGTTTGTGGACGAGCCGAATGTCACCGACACGATTGATATTCTCTATGGCCTCCGCGACCGTTACGAGGCCCACCACAAAGTCGCCCTATCCGATAACGCCATCGAAGCCGCCGCCCGTCTTGCCGATCGCTACCTGACCGCCCGCAAACTGCCGGATAAAGCCATCGACCTGCTAGACGAAGCCGCCGCTAAGCTGCGCGTGGCGCTCTATTCGATGCCGGACGACCTCAAGCACCTCAAAAATCAGATCGACCGCTTAGCCGCCAACGAAGAAGCCGCTGGTATGGCCCGCGACTACGAACGCGCCGCCGAGTTGAAGATGCAACGGCTACAACTCGAAACCGAGTTTGAGGCCGCGCTGCAACATTGGCAGGCCGAAAACACACTCGATGAAGTCGTTGATGCCAGTGATATTGCCAGCGTCGTTTCTCAATGGACCGGGATACCGCTTAACCAAATGCTGGAAACCGAAAGCGAGAAACTGCTGCGCATGGAAGAAGCCCTCCACGAGCGCGTCATCGGCCAGGATAAAGCGGTTAACGCGCTTTCCGACGCCATCCGACGTGCCCGTAGCGGCCTCAAAGACCCGCGCCGCCCGATTGGGTCGTTTATCTTCCTGGGGAGTAGCGGTGTCGGTAAAACCGAGCTAGCCAAGACGCTGGCAGAGTTCTTGTTTGATGACGAGGACGCGCTCATCCGCATCGACATGAGCGAGTACCGCGAACAGCACACCGCTAGCCGCTTGTTTGGTGCGCCGCCGGGGTATGTTGGCTACGAACAGGGCGGCCAACTCACCGAGGCCATCCGCCGCCGCCCGTACCGCGTGATCTTGTTCGATGAGATCGAAAAGGCCCACCCGGACATCTGGAATACGCTACTGCAAATCTTGGAAGATGGCCGGCTGACAGATGGACAGGGCCGCACCGTGGACTTCCGCAATAGCATCATCATTATGACCAGCAACCTGGGAACCGATTTTGTCAGCCGGGGCGGGGCGTTGGGCTTTATCCAGTCTGGCGACCAGGCCGCCATCGCCGACCATCAGAAGATCGAAAAAGCCATGCGCGATACCTTCCGGCCCGAATTTCTGAACCGCATTGACGAGATCATCATCTTCGAGACACTCGACCAACAAGCCGTCGAGCAAATGGTAGATATGCAAATGCGATCCGTTGGCAACCGTCTGCACGAATCCGCTAACGTGAGCATCCATCTCACCGAACCCGCCCGCTTCTGGTTGGCACGCAAAGGCTACGACCCGCAGTATGGGGCGCGTCCACTGCGTCGGACGATCCAGCGTTACGTCGAGAACCCGCTTAGCACGCGCTTACTTGCCGGCGAATTCCGGTCCGGCGATATGATCGTGATCGATGAAGTGGGGGAAGAACTGGCCTTTGATCGTCAGATAGATGGGACGACCGACTATATCGACGTGCCGCAAGACGAACAAGACTACGTAGAGTATGTCGAGCCGCCCCAAGATGCCTACGCCGACCCACTATCGGATAACGAGTACCATAACGATTACCCGGATGATGAAGGTTAGGCCAGCATGGTCCAACATATCCGGGTATCTTGATGGCTAGTTCGTTGTTGAGGGCGCGGCCCACAAACGCCCGGCAAGGGGGATTATCCCCCTTGACCCCTTATATGCCAAAATTACCGAATATCCGCGCCTATCTTAACAACCCTCCCCTTTTGCGCTATGATAGCGGCGCTTTGAATTAAACTGGGTGAACGAAAAAACGAAGAGGCCATATGCGTAACCGGAACAACACACGATGGAGTGTGATCATTTTCGCAGTTTTTATGTCAATCATTATGGTGGGTAGCTTGATGACCGGCTGGATTCTTCAGTATGCGCAACAGCGCGACCTGAACCGCCAACAGCAGCAAGCCCTGGAACCAACCCCCATCCCTACTTTTGAACCGCCTGTCACCACCGATACCATCACGCTGGTATCCGAGGCGCTCCAGGCTAACGGCATATTCACGATTGGCGTGCCCGAACCGCCGGAATGGGAAGCGGTCGAATCATCTTATGATGCCTTTGCTAGCCGCGCTCGGTTGCTGTTACGCAACGACCGTAACGTGATTGAGGCCACCGCCGAACAACCCGAAACCCCCTTTGCCAACACCGATGAACTAAGCGCCTTCTACGACCCACAGCGGCTTGGCACAAGCTGGCGCAGCTACTCCAACTGGCGCGAAACCCAACGCTCGGTCGTTACCGGTGAGACGGGGCGCGAGTATTTGCAGATCGACTTTGAGCTAGAATTTCAGGGCCGGACCTTTGTTGCTCGGCAGCGTGCCTGGGCCGACGACGGCACGGTTTATTCTGTGCGCGTGGTCACACCAGAAAACGCCACCGATCTGCTCGTGTTCCTGCTAGAAAATGTCTCCGATAGCTTTGATGTGATCGACGCGCTTAATGATGTGCCGCTAGCCTGGAATGCCTACTATGACCCGGTACTCGAACACATCATCCGCTACCCGCAGGCGTGGCAGGTCACCGATGCCGCCGAGGGTGCCCCCGCTAGCATCGAAGCGGAGAACGTCGCTTTGCGTGTCGAAGCCCACACGGGCGAAAGCCTCACCGATGAAGCCGCCGCCGAGAGCTACGTTGCCGCGCTCCCCAATGTGACAGAAGTGCTGAGCGTCGAAGCGATCACACGCGATACGCTCGACGGCTACACCGTCACCTACCACACACGCACCCTCGACGGCGAAACGGGTAGCGGGTTGGTTGTCCTGTTGAACAGTGAGGACGCCTTGCATGTGGCCGACCTGCGGGTGGGGGCAGTCGAAACGGACCTGACGGCCTCATCCGACGATAACCCGGACCTGGCACAATACCAGCAGGTGATGTCTACATTTTATCCGTTTGCCGGGGTTCAATACGCAGCGCCGAGCGCGGCTTCTGGTGCGCCGCTAACCGATAATACCGCCCAACAGCCAGGCCCGGTTAACCTGGGCTTTTAGGCCGGGGCCGCCGGGTGGGTGGGGCCGCTATATGCCCCGCCCGTTCCCCTCATCATAGCCACACAGGGTATATTATGCTCAACCTGACCAAACAAGATCGCCTACGTCACCGCTACCAGACGGACATCCAGCCCGGTCATCAACTGGGGTTAGATATTTATCGCGAGATGCTCGCCCGTTATATCACCCCACAAAGCCAGGTGCTAGATGTCGGCTGCGGCCCTGCCGGGCTGGTGGCGGGCTATGATACTTACGCCGAAGCTGTCGTTGGTATAGATGAATACCTGACTCACTTTACCGAGTTCGACGGATCATTCGGAATCACCAAACTAGCCGAAAGCCGCCTAGACGCGCTGCCCTTCCCAGATGAAACCTTTGACGTGGTGACAAGTTCCTGGGTGTTAGAACACATCAAACACCCGAACATCAGTATGCAGGAAGTCGCACGGGTGTTAAAACCCGGTGGGCGCTTCATCTTTATCACGCCCAATGCGCTTAACTACGTGGTGATGCTGCGCCGGCTCGTCCCGGAGTCGATCAGCAAGCAGCTCGTCAAGCTGATTTACGACCGTGACGAGGACTTCATCAACCCCACCTACTACCAGATGAACACACCGCACGATGTCGAGCGTATCTGTGCCGGGGCCGGGCTATATGCCGAACGCCTGCAAACCATCGGTGATCCCACCTACTTAGCCGTGAATGAAATCGCGTTCCAGTTATCGCTGGTGATCGAATCGTGGCTAGATGACGCCTACCCGCAAGGCCGCGTCCACCTGGTAGGCGTTTACCGGAAACGAACCTGACTCACATCATCAGGCCGCCGGCAGCCACACGGTAAACGTCGCCCCTTTACCGCGCCCGTCACTAGCCACATCCACTTTGCCCTGATGCGCCTCAATAATCTCTTTGGTGATGGCTAAGCCCAATCCGTGCCCCCGCGTTGGCCCCCGCGCTTTATCAACCTGATAAAAACGCTCAAATACCCGCGTCAGATCATCCGGTGGGATGCCGATCCCCGTATCCCGCACCGTGATCGCCACGCCGCCGTCGGTCGGGTGGACTTTTGCCAGCACGCCGCCACCGTCTGGCGTGTACTTGACCGCGTTCGACAGCAGATTGTTGATCACCTGCGCTAAGCGGTCGCCATCCCCCCGGATCATCGGCACCGGGCTAATATCGGTTGCCAGCCGGATATGCTTTTTCTGGGCGACCACCTCGATCTTCTCCGCCATCGCTTCGACCATTGCCGCCAGATCGAGCGTATCCTGGCGCATCGTCAACCGCCCGGCACGGATGCGGGCCAATTCGGTCAGCAGCATCACCAGGCGCGTTAGCCGCCCGGCCTCCTCGTGGATAATGGCCGCCGCCTTGCGGGTATCCGGCGCGGTCCCGTCCATAATCGCCTGCGAATAGCCCTGGATCGATGTTAGCGGGGTTTTGAGATCGTGCGAGACGTTAGCCAGTAGCTCGCGTTGGGCCTCGTTGTTGAGCTTGACCTGTTCGCTCATGTCGTTAAAAGCCCCGGCAACCTC
>DAOTUA010000163.1:0-19243 GCA_034437355.1 Anaerolineae bacterium
TTTTTCTGGAAAAAGTGGTGGGATGTGGGGTGAAACCCCACGATATTCTAATCTCTACCTGAGTCGTTACAAAGAAAGAAACTAAAACTTTCTACTGATCCAAAACTCAGGCTAGGGTAAGGTGAGGATGCGCGGCTGGCCGTCCGTAATCGCGATGGTATGCTCAAAGTGAGCGCACAACGACCGATCCTGCGTCACCACCGTCCAGAAGTCGTCTAGCTCCTCCGTATCGACCCGACCCAACATCACCATTGGCTCGATAGCATAGACCATCCCCGGCTGTAACGGGTAGCTGGTGTATATCTGCTCGGCAACGTGGCGATCCCACCAGTTAGGGATCGCGGGTTCCTCGTGCATGTCCCGGCCTACACCGTGCCCGGTATATTGCCGTGCGACAGTGTAACCCTGGCCTTCGACGTACTTTTGAATGGCTTGGGCGACATCTTTTGTTTCCGCGCCGACTACCGATGCCTCGATCCCTACGTATAGCGCCTGTTCGGTCACGTTGAGTAACCGCTGCACGGACGGGCGCACCTCCCCGACCGCGTGCGTAAAGGCGGCATCGCCCACAAAGCCCTGATAATGGCAGCCCGTATCTAAGCTGATAATGTCGCCATCCTGCAAAATGCGGTCTTTGGATGGGATACCGTGGACAAGCTCCTCATTGATAGAGGCCGTAATCGTGGCGGGGAAGGCGGGGGCATCTGGCTTGGGGTAGTTGAGGAAGGCCGGGGTCGCGCCATGATCGCGGATGACGGTCTCTGCGATCTGGTCGAGTTCATAGGTACTGATGCCCGGCTTTAGCGCCGCTTGCATGGCGGCGTGTGCCTTGGCGACAATGCGCCCGGCCTCACGCATAATAGCTAATTCCTGCTCGCTTTTGAGTTTGACACTCATAGCACACCTCCGGCTTTTATATCAAGCAAACATCTGCACCCTTACCCGTATATTTCATGCTAGGTGAGGCCAAAATCACTGATATACCATACGCCAAGCATACCATACGACCGGGCCGAGCATCGCTGCCCACAACGGGGCCAGCCCGACCAGTGCCGCGTTCCCCCGTCCGATCAGTAGCAACACACCCGTTACTAACGCCAGGAACATCCCGGCCTGTACGCGCTCTAAGTATAACGGGCTGCCGTTATCTGCCAGCGTGCTAACCGCCGTCCGAGACAGGCTATACCAGCCGAACGCGATCACGATCAGCAGCACGACAAACGCCCCGGCCCCGTTGATACCCCACGAAAACGACGCACTCGCGGTTGTCGGCACCAGCACGGCTACCAGTACCAACGGCACCCACCGATGACGCGGCAATGGTTCCACCATCACCGCATCCAGCCCAAACGCGATCAGCCCGGTTAACGCCACCGGCCACCATCCCAGCGCGGCGGCCAGTATCAACAGGGCTAGCACGCTCACCGTGTCCGTCCAGCGTAGCGGCAGGCCAACGCTCCGGTTTGCAAGGCGGGTGATCATCACCAGCGCCACCAACGGCAGCAAGTATCCCCATATTAACGGAAAAAAAACGGCAACCCCCCCCGCCACCAACGCCGCTGGATGATGATCCGGGTCTAGCTCGCGGGTGAGTATCCACGCCAGCGCCACCGACAAGCCACCAGCGACGCCCGCCATCCATGCGGGGAGCAGGCCGCCCACGGTGAACAAAGCTCGCGCCCCATGTAGCGCCCCCGCCACAACCGCTACGATCAACAAATAGCGATGATAAACGAAACGTGGGTCCAGGTTACGGCCGATGTGTGTAAACTGATGCAGCAGATTAGAAGTCATCACGGATTAACCTTATATGACGCAGGGATAGCCGGATTTTCATACGCACACCGATGCCTCAGGCGTTGGCCCGTTGCGTGTCGATGGCCGCTTTCAGGTCCGCTGTGACCGCTTCGATCCCCTGATTGGCATCGACTTTGATAACCAGCCCTTGCTCGTCGTAGTATTCGACTAACGGCATGGTATTAGTCATGTAGGTGTCGATCCGGTTGACGATGGCGAAGGCGTCGGCGTCGTCGCTGCGGCGCTTGACCGGGTGCCCGTTTTTAAGCGTGACATCCAGGCGCGGCGGGAATTTCTCCTCCGGGTGTTTGACAAACGCCCACGATTCGATCTCATCTGCTTTGAAAAACACGTTGTGGCTCTCGCCGGTTTCTTTATCGGTGATGCGCCCAAACGCCCGACGAAACGCGGTATACAGGTCTAGTTCCAGCATGAGGACGGCAGTAACGGATTCGCCCTGTTCGGTTAGGTGCGCGTTGAGCCAGTCCGCTTGATATTGGTTACGTGGGAAGCCATCGAGGATGACACCGTTCGCCGCGTCCGGCTGGGCGAGCCGTTCTGCGACCATCTGGCAGGTGACATCATCTGGCACAAGGTCGCCGGCTTCCATGATGGCTTTGACCTGTAACGCGAAATCGTCGGTGCGCCCGGCCAACCCCCGGAACAAGTCCCCCGTGGAAACCTGCGGGGTGCCGTAAGCATCTTGCAAGATGCTAGCCTGCAAGCCTTTGCCAGCGCCCTGCACGCCCATCATGATCAAGTAAAGACCCATCTTAAATTTTCTCCTAAAAAATGTTGCTCATAACCAAAAAAATAAATAGGGGCGGGCTGTTTAGCCCACCCCCATAACATAACACACTTAGACCACACTAGCGCATGAAACCTTCGTAGTTACGCATCACAAGTTGGGCTTCTAGCTGGCGTAAGGTGTCGATCACCACCCCCACCACGATGATCAACCCGGCCCCCGTGATAACAAAAGCAGCGTTCGTCTGCTGGGAGGTGCCGGTTTGGAATAGTAAGTTATTCAGCGCCCCGACAAAGCCAGGGATCACGGCGATCAGTCCTAAGAACACCGCCCCGACCATCGTAATCCGCCGCGTGACGCGCTGGATGTAGTCTTCGGTGCGCTTACCGGGCCGAATACCGGGGATAAACCCGTTTTGGCGCTGGAGGTTATCCGCCAGGTTTTGGTTCTGTGTCATCACGTCGCTGTAGAAGAAGGTAAAGCCAACGGTGAACAGGAAGAAGGTAAACCAGTACCAAAAGCCCGTCTGCGACCCGAACGTAAGCGTTAGGTTACGGGTGAAATCGCTATCCGGTAGTAGGCTGGAGATGATCGCCGGGAAAGCCATCACCGACTGCGCAAAGATCAACGGGATCATGCCGACCGGGTTCACTTTTAACGGGATATAGGTACTTGCGCCCGCGTATTGCTTGCGCCCGCGTACCTTTTTACCATACTGCACAGGGATACGCCGCACCCCTTCCTGGATCAACACAATCGCAATCACACTCGCAACCGTGATCCCAATAAAGAGCAGGATATTGTAGAAGCGGAAGGCCCCGGTGCTGTTCACCATCAGGTTGATGAAGGACTGCGGCGCAATCGCAACAATACCAGCAAAAATGATGATCGAAATACCGTTGCCGATCCCCTGTTCGGTAATCAACTCGCCTAACCAGATCGCGAACATTGTTCCAGCGGTCATGGTGGTGATGACGGTGATCGTCAGCAGCACTTCGGACCCAAAGCCGGGGATAATCTCGATAGCTTGCCCGGTGGGGCTGGCGAGAATGTTAAAGATGTTGATCTGGGCGACGGACTGCAAGATCGCCATCGGGATCGATGCGTAGTACGTCCAGCGTTGGATTTTCTCTTGCCCGCCCGGTTCCCGTTGGATTTGCTCTAGCTGTGGGATGACGGGGATCAATAACTGAAAGATAATCGAAGCCGTAATATAGGGATAAACGCCATTAGCGATCACGCTAAAGTTAGCGACAGCGCCACCACTGAGCAGGTTCAACACGTTGATCAGCCCGCTGCCGGCGTCACTATCCAGTAGCAACCGCAGCGCGTCACGGTCTACGCCGATCACAGGGACATGGGCCACAAACTGGTAAATCACCAAAATCAGCAGCGTAAATAGAAGTTTATTACGAATCTCAGAGACCCGTAGCGCGTTCCGCATGTTCTGGAAGGTTTGACTCATTGCCATAGGGTGCTCGTCCTTATCAATTATACTTTACGTTCTATGTGAAATTCAAAATGCGTAAGGTTTGGCGGGGTTTCACCCCACACCCTACCACTTTTTCCAGAAAAAGTGGACAAAAAGCGTCCCTTTTGATTGAAAATAGCCCCTTTATCGCTTTCTTTACTTCTTTCTTTCTGGAAAGAAAAAAGGGAAAAGCATAAAGTTAAGAAAAAACTGCTATTTCACATCAGGCGTACTTTAGTTTACGAACGGGCAAATAAACCAAAAACAGACCGGGTATTCGCATTGGAACCCGGCCCATGTTTGTTCATTTATTCGGATAACGGCGGGTAACGCCGCAGTTCTTCTTGCTTCGGCAGCTTGCGGACACGAGCCGAGAGGCCAGTCAAACGCAGCGGCAGTTCTTCTACCGTGCCGCCCTGTTGTTCGATCTTGGTTTTGGCGCTGCCAGTAAAACGATTGGCTTGCACCGTCAGTTTTTTGCTGAGTGCGCCATCACCTAGGATCGCGATCGGGTTCTTAGACTCACGGACCAACCCGGCAGCTTCAAGTGTCACCGGGGTAATATGGTCACCATCGTCAAAGGTGCGATCAAGCAACCAGACGTTAACCTCCTGGTAGCGAATCTTGAACGGGTTATTGAACCCGCGCTTGAACGGCAACCGGCGCACGAGTGGCAACTGCCCACCCTCGAAGTACGGCCCCTTGCCGCCCCCACTACGGGCACCTTGTCCCTTGGTACCGCGTCCGGCAGTTTTGCCGCGTTTCCCGCTAATGCCTCGTGCCGCCCGGATTTTCTTCTTTTTCGAGCCGGGCGTGGGTTTTAAGTCGTGTAGTTTCATCGTAAGACCTCTAGCTATCGACTTCCTCCACCTCAACAAGGTGGCTGACTCGGTTCACCATGCCGCGAATCTGCGGGTTGTCTACGCGCTCAACCTGTTGGTTGATCTTACGTAGGCCCAGAGCTTGCACGGTGGCTTTTTGCTTTTTGTTGTAGCCGATCACACTTTTGACCAGCTTAATCCGAAGTTTGGCAGCCATTACTCATCCGCCTCCTGTGTTTCGGTTTTGGCGGCGGCTTGCGCCGCAACCTCCCCGGCAGGCTTCTCTTGCTTGGCTTCACGCTCCGCCTGTTGTTTCTCCTTCACACGCACCACCGAGGCGCGTTCCTGATAGAGCGCCGCCCGATCCCAGAACGGCAGCACATCTTCCGGCTCGACACCACGCATGGCGGCTATCTCTTGCGGGGTACGCAGTTGGGTCAGGGCTTGGAACGTCGCCATCGTGACGTTGAGCATATTATTGCTGCCCTGGCTCTTCGATAAAATGTTGGTGACGCCGGCTGCCTCTAAGACCGCCCGGACAGCCCCGCCTGCGATGTTCCCAGTACCGGGGGAAGCCGGTTTGAGGAAGATATTTGCCCCGGCGTAACGCTGGCGCACCTCATAGGGGATCGTACCGCTATCGGTAATGGCAACCCGTTTGATGTTCTTGCGGGCACGGTCGGCAGCCTTGCGGATGCTATCCGGCACGCCGCGAGCCTTGCCCGTCCCGACACCCACACGGCCTTTGTTATCGCCAACCACAACCACTGTACGGAAGGCAAAGCGCCGCCCGCCCTTGATCACCTTGGCAACGCGGGTGATATCGACGACGCGCTCGTCCAGTTCTTCCCGATCATCACGTCTTTTACTTCTACCCATAGTTTATTCTCCTAGAACTTCAGCCCGGCTTCGCGGGCGGCGTCTGCTAGGGCGGCGATGCGCCCCTGATACCGGAACCCACCGCGATCAACAATGACCGTCTCGACCCCCACCGCTTTGGCGCGGTCCGCGAGAACTTCGCCAACAACCTTCGCGGCGTCCGTCTTGTTGAGGCCGTCGATCTTTTTAGCAACCTCTTGGTCGATGGTGGAGGCGGACGCTAACGTCTTACCTGCCGTGTCATCAATGACCTGGGCGTAGATGTTGGTGAGGCTACGGTAAATGCTCAGGCGGGGCCGCTGTGCCGTGCCAGAAACTTTGGCACGGATACGACGATGCCGCCGCTTACGTGCTTCGCTCTTTTTCTTACCTTTAATGTCTGCCATAGTTCCTTAATCTCACTCCGACTATGCCACCGGCCTAGCGATGCGGCAGGCCACATCGTCTAGCCAATAGCCTGATTAGCTCTTACCAGCTTTACCAGCTTTGCGAATAATACGCTCGCCGCTGTAGCGCACACCTTTACCCTTGTAAGGCTCCGGGGGGCGCAACTTGCGAATGTCCGCCGCGACCTGGCCCACGACTTGTTTGTCGATGCCAGCGACCTGTACCACACGCCCACGCGATTCTTTAGGGACCTCGAAGCTGACGCCCTCCGGCGGTTCGATCACAACCGGATGCGAAAAGCCCAGGCGCAAGTTCAGGTTACGGCCTTGCAGGTCGGCCTGGTAACCGACGCCTTCGATTTCCAGCACTTTGACGAACCCATCACTGACCCCGGTCACCATATTGGCGATGAGCGAGCGTGTGAGGCCGTGCAACGAACGATGATGGCGCAGGTCGGTTGGGCGCTCTACCAGAATTTGATTGTCTTCGATCTTCACGGCGATATCGGGATGATGATCCATCGCTAATTCCCCTTTGGGGCCTTTGACCGTGATGTTCAATCCGTTTTTCTTGATCTCCACCTTAGCGGGGATGTCGATCGGTTTCTTACCAATACGGGACATGCTTCACGCCTCCTCTGCTACCACACGTAGCATAGCACTTCGCCGCCGACACGCTGGCGACGAGCTTCGTGTGCGGTCATCACACCCTTGGGGGTGGTTACAATGGCGATCCCCGCCCCAGACAGGACGCGGGGCAGTTCTTTACGCCCCCGGTAAATCCGGCGGCCCGGCTTGCTGATGCGCTCGATATTGGTGATTACCGGGCGGCGTTCGCGGCGGCTGCCGAAGTATTTTAACTCCAGCACCAACAACGGAAAGCTGCTGCTTTCATCGATCATATAGTCGATAATGTAGCCTTCTTCTTTCAGGACGCGGGCGATCTCTAGCTTCATTTTCGAGCCAGGGATTTCCACACTTTGTTTGTTCGCCAACAGCGCATTTCGGATGCGTGTTAGCATATCTGCTATCGGGTCACTCGTTACCATTACCCGTAACTCCTTACCAACTGGATTTGGTGAGACCGGGGATTTCGCCACGGAGTGCAAACTCACGCAGGCAGATGCGGCACAGCCCGAAGCGGCGGTAATAGCCGCGTGGACGCCCACAGTTCTTGCAGCGGTTGCGTACCCGCACCTCATATTTCCGGTTTTTCTCGCGTGCGATCATAGATTTCTTTGCCATACGGTGTGTCCCCTAGTTCAACACTAACTTATTTATCGCGGAAGGGCATACCGAACAGCTTGAGCATCCGGCGTGCTTCTTCGTCGTTGTCGGCGGAAGTGACAATGGTGATTTCCATACCGCGCACCTTATCCACCTGGTCGATCTGAATTTCTGGGAACACCAATTGTTCGCGCAGGCCAATCGTGTAATTCCCCCGCCCGTCAAACGTATCGGGGGATACACCGCGAAAGTCGCGGATACGCGGTAGGGCGATGTTGATCAGCCGGTCTAGCAGCGACCACATGCGTTCGCCACGTAGCGTCACTTTCAGGCCGACGGGCATCCCTTCACGTAACTTGAAGCCTGCCACGGATTTACGCGCACGGGTGACGACAGGTTGTTGCCCGGTGATCAGCCGAATATCTTCGACCGCACCGTCTAACAGCTTGCGATCTTGGCTGGCTTCGCCCAGCCCGATGTTAATCACGATCTTCTTGACCCGTGGTACGTTCATGGTGTTATCGTAGTCGAACTCGTCCATCATCGTTGGGATGATGGTATCGGTAAATTTCTCGTGGGTGGGATTATATGTCATGGTTTATCTTTCCCGCCTAGTCGATTGTTGCATCGCATTTTTTGCAATAGCGTTCTTTGCTGCCGTCTTCCATACGGAAGCCGACCCGTGTTCGCTGGTCGCAGCTTGGGCACACCAGCATGACATTACTCCAGTCCATCGGGGCTGGGAAGTCTAGAATTTGGGCGGGGAGGTTCTGCCCGCCAGGGCCGGGGCGCTCGCGCTGGTGCTTGCGTGCCATGTTGATGTTTTCGACGACTAGGCGATGCTTTTTCGGGATGACGCGCAGCACTTCGCCGCGCTCGCCTATATCTTTGCCGGCGATGATTTCTACGGTGTCGCCTTTACGAATCTTCTGCATAATGTTTACTCCACGCGCTACAGTGTTTCTGGTGCGAGCGAGACAATCTTCATGTAGCCTTTGTCTCGCAGTTCGCGGGCTACAGGGCCGAACACGCGGGTCCCGCGTGGGTTTTCCATATCTTCGCCCAAGATAACGGCGGCGTTATCCTGAAAGCGGATGCTGCTACCGTCGTTGCGGGTGTACTCTTTGTTGGTTCGCACGATGACGGCCCGCACAATGGTACTTTTCTTCACGCTGCCCTGCGGCGATGCGCTCTTGACGGTCGCGACAACGACATCGCCCACGCGCCCATATTTGCGCTTCGACCCGCCCAAGATGCGGATGACCAGTAATTCTTGTGCGCCGGTGTTATCGGCAACTTTGAGGCGAGATTCGACCTGAATCATCAGCTATTCCTCCTCTGCCGATGTGTCGGCTTCCGGTTCCGGCTGCTCGTCCTCGTCGGTATCGCGCCCGATCTGTTCGGCCTCGATCACTTCTTGCTCATCGGCGATAGACTCCACGACTTTATTACCGGGGTCCATCAAAACTTCTTCCACCACCCATCGTTTACGCTTAGAAAGCGGGCGGCTTTCGACAATCCGCACGATAGCCCCGAGGGGCACATCGTTGTTTTCATCGTGTGCCAGCACTTTTTTGGTGGTGGTGACGACTTTTTCGTAGATGCGGTGAGCCTGACGGCGTTCGATCTCGACTGCGACGGTTTTGTCCATCTTATTGCTGACGACCACGCCTTGCAGCCGTTTACGGTTATTCGGCATGATTACTTTCTCCTTCGGTCGCCGCGAGTTCACGCGCTAGATGGCGCTCGCGCAGGACCGTTTTAATCCGAGCGATGATGCGCTTGTTAAACCGCATCAGGTTCGGGTCGCTCAGTTGGCCGATCATCTTTTGGAAGCGCAAGTCGAACAGTTCCTTCTTGCGGTCCTCCAGTTCGTCCAACAGCGCGTCATCTTCCATGTTACGGATTTCGTCGATCTGCATCTTAGCCGACCTCCTGCCCAGAAATGGGGTCGATACGCTTAACAAACTTGGTGCGAATCGGCAACTTGGCAGCGGCTAGGCGCAGGGCTTCGCGGGCGACTGCTTCGTCGGTCCCGCCCATCTCAAACAAGATACGCCCCGGTTTGACAACGGCGGCCCAATATTCGACCGACCCCTTGCCCTTGCCCATGCGCGTTTCGGCGGCTTGCTGGGTGATGGGCTTATCCGGGAAGATGCGAATCCAGATTTTGCCACGACGCCGGATATACCGGACCATCGCACGGCGGGAGGCTTCGATCTGGCGGCTGGTAATCCAGGCCGGTTCGAGTGCCTGCAAGCCGTACTCACCGAACTGAACAACGGCACCGCGGCTGGCTTTACCCTTCATGCGGCCCCGCATTTGTTTACGATATTTGGTGCGCTTCGGCATTAACATGATGTTCTTCTCCTCAACTGCGCCTATTTGCTGGCGTAAGAGCCGGAATTTTCGTCCGTGTCGTGCAAGTCGCGCAGGATATCGCCCTTATAAATCCAAACTTTGACGCCAATCACGCCAAAAGTGGTATTGGCTTCGGCTTTGCCGAACTCAACGTTAGCGCGCAGCGTATTACGTGGGATGCGCCCCTCCGCCTGCCATTCCTCACGGCCCATATCTGCCCCACCCAGCCGGCCACCGACTTCAACGCGGATACCTTCCGCGCCTTGGCGCATGGCCTGCCCGACGGCGCGTTTCATCGCGCGGCTGTGCCCCACACGACGTACGAGTTGGTCGGCAATATTTTCTGCCACCAATACCGCGTCCAGGTCCGGCTGTTCAATCTCAACAACCTCGATCTTGACCTTCTTCTTCGTCTTATTTTCCAGGTGATGGCGCAGTAACTTTACGCTGTCGCCTTTACGCCCGATCACAATGCCGGGGCGGGCGGTGTGAATGTGGACAACAACCTGGTTCGGGAACCGTTCAATTTCGATGCGAGATACCCCGGCGTGCGCGGTTTCTTGCTTGATATAGTGGCGGACCATGCGATCCTCTTCGAGTAATTCCACATAGCGCCCGCCCTCGGCATACCAGCGGGCGTCCCAGTCTCGGTTAATCTTTAACCGGAACCCGATCGGGTGTACTTTACGACCCATACTTATATTTCCTCTCGCTCATCTAGGATGACCGTCAGGTGGGAAGTGCGCTTAACACGGGGCTTATAGCGCCCACGCGCACCAGCTTTGTAACGGCGCATAGATGGCCCTTCATCGGCGAATATCTGCGCGATGTACAGGTAATCGCGGTCCAACTCGAAGTTGTGTTGCGCATTGGCGATGGCACTTGCCAGCAGTTTATGGACGAATTTTGCGCCCTTCTGCGGCATGAATTCCAACACAACCAACGCGCTATCCGCGTCCATCCCTCGCACCTGGTCACACACCAGACGGAGCTTCTGGGAGGAGATGGGCAGATGTGGTTTACGTGCTTTGACTTCCATTTGCCAACTCCTCTTTAGCCGACCTTCTTCGTCGGTCGCTTCTTTTCTTCCATAAAGTGGCCCTTAAACGTGCGTGTTGGGACAAATTCGCCCAGCTTATGGCCCACCATGTTTTCATTAACGTAGATCGGCACATGCTTACGCCCATCGTGGACGGCGATAGTATGTCCAACCATCTGCGGGAAGACGGTACTGGCCCGGCTCCAAGTACGGATAACGGACTTCTTCCCGGCTTGGTTCATCTTCTCAACCTTATCAAGCAACTTCGGCTCGATATACGGCCCTTTTTTCAGTGAACGTGACATAATTCAAATACCTCCTGGCCTAACTAGCGACGGCGCTTAGCGCGGCGACGGACAATAAAACGGTCGGTGCGCTTATTACGGCGCGTGCGATAGCCCATTGCCGGCTTACCCCAGGGGGTTTTCGGGCTAGGCATCCCGACACCGGTACGCCCTTCACCACCGCCATGCGGGTGGCTGGCCGGGTCTTGGGCCGTGCCTCGCACGGTAGGCCGCCAACCTAACCACCGCCGCCGCCCGGCTTTGCCGAACTTGATGTTGCCGTGGTCGGTATTGCCAACCTGCCCGATAGTCGCCATACAATCCTGATGAATAATACGCACTTCACCGGAGGGCAGGCGCACCTGAGCGTACTTCCCTTCTTTAGCCACCAGCTGGGCGGATACCCCGGCGGCACGAACCAACTGCCCACCCTTACCGGGTTGCAGTTCGATATTGTGAATGGTCGTCCCTAACGGGATGTCGCGCAGCTTGAGCGCATTCCCAGGGCGCAACCGTGCTAGCTCGCCGTTGCCGATCACATCGCCCACACTCAGGCCAATCGGCGCAATGATGTAACGCTTCTCGCCATCTTGATACTGCACCAGCGCGATGCGGGCGGTACGGTTCGGGTCGTATTCAATCGCTAAAACTTCGGCTGTGACATCAAACTTATTCCGTTTGAAGTCGATAATGCGATAGCGGCGCTTGTGCCCGCCACCCCGATGCCGCACCGTCACCCGGCCCAGGTTATTACGACCGCCTTTTTTCTTAAGCGGTTCGGTGAGGGACCGTTCTGGCTTGGATTTGGTGATCTCATCAAAGCTGTAGCCCGTCATATCCCGCCGACCGGCGGTAGTGGGCTTGTAGACTTTTACTGCCATCGTAACCCTTTCCTCTTAGACATCAAACAAGTCGATACTGTCGCCGGGGGCCAGCTTCACGATAGCTTTCTTCCACTGACGCGCTCGCACGTACCAGTCGCGCCCACGCCGGCCAATCTTAGCCGGCATGACCATCGTCCGAACCTTATCGACTTTGACGCCAAAAATCAGTTCGACCGCCTCGCGAATTTGCACCTTATTGGCATTGGAGGCCACTTCAAACACGTACTGGTTAAACTCGTCGGTCAGGACGGTTTGCTTCTCCGTGATCACCGGGCGACGTAGTATGTCGTAGATGTGAATTTCTTTTGCCATCTTTAGCTCTCCTTATCGCCCCACGTACTCACGACCCATTCGTAGGCGTTGCGCGGCATGATCACTTTATCATGCTTGAGCAGGTCTCGAATGTTCAAATAACGCACATTGACGACGGTCACCTGCGGCAGGTTACGCGCACTAAGATAAACCGGGCCGTTTTTATCCTCATCCGTCAGCACGATCAGCGCGTTGCGTGTGCCGGCAACAGCATCTAACGCCTGGGCTACCTGTTTGGTCTTGGGGTTTTCCAGCGTCCACGCATCTAGCAAGATGAGTTGATCATCGCGCACAAGGGCGCTCAGTGTGCTACGGAGGGCCTGGCGGCGCATCTTACGCGGCATCCGCTGGCGGTAGCTGCGCGGCTTGGGGCCGTGGGCAACACCACCTTTTACGAATATAGGGGCATTGCGTGACCCGTGACGCGCACGCCCGGTTCCCTTCTGGCGGTAAATTTTCGATTTAGTCGTGCGAATTTCCGAGCGAGATTTGGTCTTGTGGGTTCCCCGGCGCATGTTCGCCATCTGGCGCACAAACGCCTGGTGCATCAGGCCCACGTTGATCTCGGCCTCAAAAATTTCGGTTGGTAGCTCAATCTCATCGACCTGGCTACCGCTTATGTTTACTACAGGGAATTTCATGACATCTGACTCCTTCTAAGCCCTGGCTTTCTTGCGTGCGGCCCGAATGAGTACGATGCCACCCTTGCGCCCCGGCACACTGCCACGGATCGCGAGCATGTTCTTCTCGGCATCGACCCGTTCGACGCGCAAATTTTGCACCGTAACGCGGTCGTTGCCCATACGCCCCCCCATGCGCATCCCCTTCAGGACGCGGGCGGGTTGCGCACATTGCCCGATAGAACCGGGCGAGCGTTCGCGATCACTCTGGCCGTGTGTTTTCGGCCCACGCCCGAAGCCGTGGCGCTTGATCGTCCCGGCAAAGCCGCGACCTTTACTCACGCCGATCACATCAACGTAGTCGCCCAGGTCGAACACATCGGCCTTCAGTTCGGCCCCTTCATCCAACGCTAGTTGGTCTTGTGGTACCCGGAACTCGCGCAGGTAGCGCAGGGCCGGTAAGTCGTTGCGCTTGAGGTGCCCAAGCTGCCCTTTGGTCAGGTTCTTCGGCTTAGTGGTTTCAAACCCAAGCTGAACCGCCGTGTAACCGTCTCGTTCGGATGTGCGAACCTGTGTTACAAAGCATGGCCCGGCCTCGATGACTGTCACCGGGATCACGTTCCCGCTGTCGTCGAATACCTGTGTCATGCCTACTTTTCTACCGACGATACCCTTCATCGTGTGACATCCTCCGGCGGGATTTTGGTTGACTGCTGTCTTTCCCGCGTATTACTTGAATTTTCCGCATTGGCGGGCGTTGGCCCGCTTACGTACCTGAAATATATGAGTGCTTGATAACGGTGGCTTGCACCACCCAGCTAAACGATGCGATGCTAAATCTTAATCTCGATATCTACCCCAGCGGGGAGGTTGAGGCGCATGAGTGCATCGGTTGTCTTTGAGTCCGGGTCCATCACGTCGATCAGACGCTTATGCGTGCGGATTTCAAAGTGTTCGTGCGAATCCTTGTCGATGAACGTAGACCGGCGTACCGTGAACCGTTCTTTGCGGGTGGGCAGTGGGACTGGCCCCACCACATGCGCCCCGGTTCGTTCTGCTGTTTCTACAATACGCTTTGCCGATTCATCGAGAACCCGGTGGTCATACGCTTTCAAACGTATGCGGATTTTACTTTTTGCCATAGCAATTCCTCAGACCTTTGCCGGCTTAACCGGCACTAGCTACTTACACAGCCAACAAATATGTGTTGGCAAAATGATACCGGGGTACGGTGTTCGCCCCCGGTATCCGGGAAAACTCCTATGTTAGGGTGTTAGCAGTCGTTACTCGATGATCTCGGTAATGATGCCAGCACCAACCGTTAGGCCACCTTCGCGGATCGCGAACTTGGACCCTTTTTCTAACGCCACCGGCGAGATGAGTTCGACTTCCAGGTTTACGTTGTCGCCCGGCATCACCATTTCCACGCCGTCCGGCAGGGTGATGTTGCCGGTTACGTCCATCGTGCGGATGTAGAACTGTGGGCGATAGCCGTCAAAGAAGGCTTTGTGACGCCCGCCTTCTTCCTTCTTGAGGACGTAGACCTCACACTTAAACTTCTTGTGTGGGGTGATGGTGTTCGGCTTCGCCAAGACCATCCCGCGCTCTACTTCGTCGCGCTTCGTCCCGCGTAGCAGGATACCGGCGTTATCGCCAGCTTCAGCAGAATCAAGCTGCTTGTGGAACATTTCGATCCCGGTGGCCTTGGTCCGCATCTGCGCGATGCCCTCTTCTTGCAGCCCAACGATTTCGATGTCGTCGTTCAGTGCGAGCGTACCACGCTCCACACGGCCCGTTACCACGGTCCCGCGCCCCTGAATGGTGAAAACGTCCTCAATCGGCATTAGGAAGGGCTTTTCGGTATCACGTTCTGGCGTTGGGATCCACTCGTCAACGGCGGCCATCAGTTCGTGAATCGGCTGGTAGACATCCGTTTGTGGGTCGTTAGAATCGCTTTCGGTAACAGCTAACGCGGACCCACGGATGATCGGGGTTTCTTCGGAGAAGCCGTAGCTATCCAGTAGTTCCTGGAGTTCTAGCTCGACCAATTCCAACAGTTCTTCGTCGTCCATCTGGTCGATCTTGTTCAGGAAAACCACGATAGCCGGCACTTCCACCTGGCGTGCCAACAGGACGTGTTCGCGTGTCTGTGGCATGGGGCCATCCGGTGCCGAAACAACCAGGATAGCGCCGTCCATTTGCGCGGCACCGGTGATCATGTTCTTGATGTAGTCACGGTGACCGGGGCAGTCCACATGGGCATAGTGACGGCTTTCCGTCTCGTATTCCACATGGCGGATAGAAATCGTGATCCCACGAGCCTTTTCTTCTGGCGCGTTGTCAATATCTTCGTAATTCATCGCTTCGGCAGCCCCAGACATCCCCAAGACCTTGGTGATGGCGGCGGTGAGGGTGGTCTTGCCATGGTCAACGTGACCGATGGTACCGATATTGACGTGCGGCTTACTACGCTCGAACTTTGCCTTGCCCATATTTGTGTTCTTACCTCTTCTTGTCTTTGCTTGAACATTTGCGGCGCAAGTGCGCCATTAACCTAAAACGATAAGTTGCTGTGGGTGCTACATATCACGCCCAGGGGCGGGGCTACCCAGGCCCCGCCCCCGCCGCAGCCAAGGGCTTAACGCTTCCCTGCGATGACCTCTTCGGCAATCGACTGCGGGGCGACAGTATACCGATCAAATTCCATGGTGAAGCTACCGCGCCCCTGCGTGATATTGCGCAGGTTGGTCGCGTAGCCGAACATTTCGGAAAGCGGAACCTGGGCGTTGATGGCCGATGAGCCGTCTCCACGCGGGTTCATGCCTTCAATAACACCACGCCGCGAAGATAGGTCGCCAACGATGTTACCGGTGTATTCCTCCGGGGCGACGGCTTCAACGCGCATGGTCGGTTCTAAGATCACTGGGTTCGCACGGCGAACCCCTTCTTTAGCACACATCGACCCACAGATGCGGAAGGTCTGCTCGGACGAGTCCACATCGTGGTAGGCCCCGTCTACCAAGCGAGCTTTGACGCGCACGACCGGGTAACCGGCAATCACGCCACCGCTGAGGGCATCAACAATCCCACGCCGGGTCGGTTCGATGTACTCGCGGGGGATTGACCCCCCCTTGATTTCATCGACGAATAGCAGCCCGTCTTTGATCTCTTCCAGATCGTCGTTTTCTTCGTCGATTGGCGAGAACTCGATTTTACACCGCGCAAACTGCCCGGACCCACCGGTTTGTTTCTTGAAGGTGGTGTCCTCGGTGATGCTACGGGTGATCGCTTCGCGGTAGGCCACACGCGGCGCACCGATGTTGGCCTCGACGCTGTATTCGCGCTTGAGGCGGTCCACCAAAACCTCCAGGTGTAGCTCACCCATACCGGCGATCTTGGTTTGGCCCAGTTCCGGGTCTACCGACACGCGGAAGGTGGGGTCCTCCATCGCCAGTTTGCGTAAGGCTTCACCGAGCTTGTCTTGGTCGGCACGGCTGACCGGTTCGATGGCAATTTCGATCACCGGTTCTGGGAACTTGATGTTCTCCAGCAGGATCGGCGCGTTAGGGGCGCAGAGCGTATCGCCGGTTAGGGTTTCTTTTAGCCCGACAACAGCGGCGATGTCGCCGGCGTGGACTTCTTCGACATCTTCGCGCTTGTCCGCAAACATCCGCACAATCCGCCCGATGCGCTCGGTATTGCCGTTGCTGCTGTTGAGGATGGTTGTCCCGTTGCGTAACACGCCGCTATACACCCGCACAAACGACAGCGTGCCGTACCGGTCCGACACCAGCTTAAACACCAGGCCAGATAACGGTTCGTTGTCATCGGCGCGGCGCGGTATCTGTTCCGGCGATTCCTCATCGGTATCTTCTGGTTTGATACCATACATCGGCGGGATGTCTAGCGGCGATGGCAGGATGTCTACCACCCAGTCTAGTAGGCGTTGAACGCCCTTGTTTTTCAGGGCGGAGCCGCACAGCACGGGGTGGATTTGCCCACGGACAACCCCCATACGCAAAGCGCCGATCAGTTCTTCCTGGGTGATTTCCTCTTCCATGAGGTAGCGTTCCATCAACTCCTCGTCATGTTCGACGATGGACTCGATCATCTCGGCACGGGCGGCTTGTGCCGCTTCGATGTGGCTATCCGGGATATCGACATAGCGAATGTCTTCGCCCAGGTCATCGCCGTAGGTGATCAGTTCCATTTTCACCAGGTCGATGATGCCCTCGAAGTTATCGCCCTCGCCGTAGGGGATTTGGATGGGGACCGGGTTCCCGTTCAGGCGGTCCTTAACCATCTCCACACAGCGAGTAAAGTTCGCGCCGGTGCGGTCCATCTTGTTGATGTAGCACATGCGCGGGACTTTGTACTCGTTGGCCTGCCGCCAGACTGTTTCCGATTGCGGTTCAACACCTGCCACCCCATCGAAAACGACGATACCGCCGTCTAGCACACGCAGCGAGCGTTGCACCTCAGCGGTGAAGTCGACGTGGCCGGGGGTATCAATAATGTTGATCTGGCAGCCGTTCCAAGATGCGGTAACAGCAGCAGAGGTAATGGTAATACCACGCTCTTTTTCCTGTTCCATATAGTCCGTCTGGGAGGCCCCGTCGTGGGTTTCCCCCATGCGGTGGACGATACCAGCGTAAAAGAGAATACGCTCGGTGGTAGTCGTCTTACCGGCGTCAATATGGGCGATGATGCCGATATTGCGGACTTTTTTGAGGTCGAATTCTTTCTGTTTTGCCATGCTGTTTTTGCTTGGTCCTCTACTTTAACTTCCCACTCCTGCGCTCCACCTAAATCCGGTTAGAAGGTACGCAATCTGTGTTAACGGCTGAAGTGTGCGAAGGCGCGGTTGGCTTCTGCCATACGGTGGGTATCGTCCTTCTTTTTGACGGACGGCCCTTGCCCGTTATAGGCTTCCATCAATTCGTTTGCCAGCATCTCGGACATACCGTGCCCACGCCCTTTGCGGGAGTGCTGTAAAATCCAGCGCATCGCCAACGTAAGCCCTCGGTAGGGGTCTACCTCTATCGGCACCTGATATGTAGACCCACCGACACGACGCGGTTTAACTTCGACAGCGGGTTGCACATTGCGAAGCGCAGTTTCAAAGACCTCAATGGGGTCTTTTTTCATGCGTTCTTCTATCAGGTCGAAAGCGGTGTACAACACCCGTTGGGCGGTGCTTTTCTTGCCACCACTCATCATCCGGTTGATGAACATCGCCACATGAACATTATTGTACTTCTTATCTGGTATGACTTTGCGCTTTGGGGCGCGGTTTCTTCTGGACATCGGCTACAGAATCCTCACTTTACTTCTTCGGGCGTTTAGTCCCGTATTTACTACGGCCCTGTTCACGGTTCTTCACGCCGTCGGCATCTAATGTGCCACGCACGATGTGATAGCGCACACCGGGCAGGTCTTTCACACGCCCACCACGAACCAGCACAACACTGTGTTCTTGCAGGGTGTGGCCTTCACCGGGGATATAAGCCGTCACTTCGATACCGTTGGTCAGGCGCACACGAGCGACTTTCCGCAAAGCCGAGTTTGGCTTCTTCGGGGTCATCGTTTTCACCTGGGTACACACGCCACGCTTCTGTGGGGCACCCCGGCGGTGACGACTGCGGCGCTGTGAGAAAGCGTTAAACGTATATTGTAGTGCGGGGGCGGTCGATTTTTTCTTCTTCGATTTGCGCCCTTTACGCACAAGCTGGTTGATGGTTGGCATCACTGCACTCCAATTTCTTGAATTACCCTAGTTTGGGCGTGCAAACGGGCGCTCTAAAGCAATAGACCGCCCGTGGTTGTTCCTGAAAATCCAGGATGACGAGCCACCACCCCATCGAGTAGCGCTTTCGTCACAAGTAATCAAATTCCGATACCATTGCCTCACACCTAAGGAGGATTATATACCGGGGCTTTTGCTCAAACTTGTACCAGCCTATCACTTCGATACAAGGCTGTCAAGAGATGACCCCTGATTTAATCGGGCTTACACATGAAGATTTTCGGTCGAGTCTCAGACCGATACGTGCGGCGGAAGGGCACAGAGACCCTTGCCTACGTCGGGTTAACGGTTTTTCAGCGCGGTGCGCATTTGGTACGCTTGCCTGGTAGTATTGTATTGCAGTAAATAATAAATAACAGAACATTGGTTTGGTTTTGGTTGGGTTTGCCCTATAATAAATGGTAAGTACACGCGCTTAACGTAGGGTAGCCACACACATGAAAGAAAAGATGCAGGCATTTAAGACCGAAGTAGAAGCAAAGATCGATAATCTGCTGGCAGAATTTGCCGAAGGAAAATTAAACCGCGAGCAGTTCCATGCCATTTACGAACGCTATAACGGGCAGATCGAACTCGCGGAGAGGGCGCTCAACGGTGGGGATGTCATG